>NZ_JBNAGK010000009.1:2500-120974 GCF_049803835.1 Tropicibacter sp. S64
AGCCAGGTGCCATGCTCGGCCATTGGTGTAACGCCCCGGCGCTCAAGTAGCGAAGCGGTAGCGCATCAATCATGCCTTGCTCTTTCTGGATCAAATCAAGCGCGAGAAGGGCGTTTGGTGGATGCCTTGGCAGTAAGAGGCGATGAAGGACGTGATACTCTGCGATAAGTCATGGTTAGCCGAGAATAGGCTTTGATCCATGAATCTCCGAATGGGGCAACCCACCTGATACTCAGTTATTATTAGCCCTCGTGGTTATTGATAATTGGGTAAAACAGGTACTTATTACCTGAATACATAGGGTTTTAAGAGCAAACCCGGGGAACTGAAACATCTAAGTACCCGGAGGAAAGGACATCAATAGAGACTCCCCTAGTAGCGGCGAGCGAACGGGGACCAGCCGAGCCTTGAGAGTGACCAGAATGATCTGGAAAGATCAGCCATAGTGGGTGACAGCCCCGTATGGGAAGCTCGATGGGACGTATCAAGTAGGGCGGGACACGTGAAATCCTGTCTGAAGATCGGGGGACCACCCCCGAAGGCTAAGTACTCCTTACTGACCGATAGCGAACCAGTACCGTGAGGGAAAGGTGAAAAGCACCCCGACGAGGGGAGTGAAACAGTACCTGAAACCGGACGCCTACAAGCAGTCGGAGGGGCCTTGCGCCCTGACGGCGTACCTTTTGTATAATGGGTCATCGACTTGGTCTATCTAGCAAGCTTAAGCCGTTAGGTGTAGGCGCAGCGAAAGCGAGTCTTAATAGGGCGCATGAGTTAGATGGATCAGACCCGAAACCGAGTGATCTAGGCATGACCAGGATGAAGACAAGGTAACACTTGTTGGAGGTCCGAACCCACACCTGTTGAAAAAGGTCGGGATGAGTTGTGCCTAGGGGTGAAAGGCCAATCAAACTCGGAGATAGCTGGTTCTCTGCGAAATCTATTTAGGTAGAGCGTCATCCGAATACCCCGGGGGGTAGAGCACTGGATGGGTAATGGGGCCCCACAGGCTTACTGATCCTAACCAAACTCCGAATACCCGGGAGTACTAGATGGCAGACACACGGCGGATGCTAACGTCCGTCGTGAAGAGGGAAACAACCCTGACCTACAGCTAAGGCCCCCAATTCATGGCTAAGTGGGAAAGCAGGTGGGACGACCAAAACAACCAGGAGGTTGGCTTAGAAGCAGCCATCCTTTAAAGATAGCGTAACAGCTCACTGGTCTAAACAAGTTGTCCTGCGGCGAAGATGTAACGGGGCTCAAGCCATGAGCCGAAGCTTAGGATGCCGCAAGGCATGGTAGCAGAGCGTAGTGTGACATAGCACTTGTCTTTATTGCCGCACTTAGGAAGCTGGAGCATTAACGTGCTCAAGTAGCCGATAGGCGGTAGCACAAGACAAAGTGCTTTCTGTGAAGCCGGCGCGTGAGCGATCCGGTGGAGAGATCACTAGCGAGAATGATGACATGAGTAGCGACAAAGAGTGTGAGAGACACTCTCGCCGAAAGTCCAAGGGTTCCTGCTTAAAGCTAATCTGAGCAGGGTAAGCCGACCCCTAAGGCGAGGCCGAAAGGCGTAGTCGATGGGAACCAGGTTAATATTCCTGGGCCAGATGGAAGTGACGGATTGCGACTGTAGTTTGCCCTTATCGGATTGGGTGGGCTGCTGAGCGGTTCCTGGAAATAGCTCCATCATGAGATCGTACCCTAAACCGACACAGGTGGACTGGTAGAGAATACCAAGGCGCTTGAGAGAACGATGTTGAAGGAACTCGGCAAAATACCTCCGTAAGTTCGCGAGAAGGAGGCCCGGTTCCTAGGCAACTAGGGGCTGGGGGCACAAACCAGGGGGTGGCGACTGTTTACTAAAAACACAGGGCTCTGCGAAGTCGCAAGACGACGTATAGGGTCTGACGCCTGCCCGGTGCCTGAAGGTTAAAAGGAGGGGTGCAAGCTCTGAATTGAAGCCCAGGTAAACGGCGGCCGTAACTATAACGGTCCTAAGGTAGCGAAATTCCTTGTCGGGTAAGTTCCGACCTGCACGAATGGCGTAACGACTTCCCCGCTGTCTCCAACATCGACTCAGCGAAATTGAATTGCCGGTCAAGATGCCGGCTACCCGCGGTTAGACGGAAAGACCCCATGCACCTTCACTACAGCTTCGCACTGGCATCAGGCACAACATGTGCAGGATAGGTGGTAGGCTTTGAAACCGGGACGCCAGTCCCGGTGGAGCCATCCTTGAGATACCACCCTTGTTCTGCTTGATGTCTAACCGCGGTCCGTTATCCGGATCCGGGACCCTGCGTGGCGGGTAGTTTGACTGGGGCGGTCGCCTCCTAAAGCGTAACGGAGGCGCGCGAAGGTTGGCTCAGAGCGGTCGGAAATCGCTCGTTGAGTGCAATGGCAAAAGCCAGCCTGACTGCGAGACTGACAAGTCGAGCAGAGACGAAAGTCGGCCATAGTGATCCGGTGGTCCCAAGTGGGAGGGCCATCGCTCAACGGATAAAAGGTACGCTGGGGATAACAGGCTGATACTGCCCAAGAGTCCATATCGACGGCAGTGTTTGGCACCTCGATGTCGGCTCATCTCATCCTGGGGCTGGAGCAGGTCCCAAGGGTATGGCTGTTCGCCATTTAAAGAGGTACGTGAGCTGGGTTTAGAACGTCGTGAGACAGTTCGGTCCCTATCTGCCGTGGGTGTAGGATACTTGAGAGGAGTTGCCCCTAGTACGAGAGGACCGGGGTGAACGTTCCACTGGTGGACCTGTTGTTGCGCCAGCAGCAGTGCAGGGTAGCTATGAACGGACAGGATAACCGCTGAAGGCATCTAAGCGGGAAGCCCCCCTCAAAACAAGGTATCCCTGAGGACCGTGGTAGACCACCACGTCGATAGGCCGGAGATGTAAGCGCAGCAATGCGTTCAGTTGACCGGTACTAATGGTCCGATAGGCTTGATTTGATCCAGTAACAGCAAGGCTCAGCCAAGGTGGGTTGCAAACCCACCCTACATGTTACGGTTATCAAGAGCATACACCAAACGGTGTACAAGACTTGGATGACAGACGATGCACCCGGCATGACGGGCTGTGGGTTCTCGCGACACTTTTTAGCAAAAGTCCGCTGCCACCCACCCGCCGTGCCAAAGGCACGTCGTGATTGATCCCGATGCCCTGCAAGGGCATCCTCTGTATCTTCTCGGTTTGGTGGTCATAGCGACTGCAAAACACCCAGCTCCATTCCGAACCTGGCCGTTAAGTGCGTCCACGCCAATGGTACTGCGTCTCAAGACGTGGAAGAGTAGGTAACTGCCAAACCTAGCAGATACAGAACAAAATCTCTCGTTACGATGAATGACCTGCACAGCCCGTCCGGCATACCGCCGCGGCGGGTTTTGCATGTGCGCTCGATGGTTTTGTCACCACATCCTGCGCCCCGATCCGTCGCCGCTCTGGACTCGACTCCTCTTCTGGGCCATTGAGAAACCAGACAGGATTTGCCCACGGGGCATGCAGCACGGGACCGATATCATGGCAGATGGAACTTTCGCGGTATTGATGCTCATACTCGGGCTCACCGATATGAGCCGGAACTACTGCGGAACCGAGATCGGATGTTTCGGCAAGACCGAAACCACGCCGCATTTCGCCATTTCCGCGGGCACCGTGCTCGAACGCCGGGCGCAGCAGGCCGGAGAGATCTACGTGCGCTATGACCTCGGTACCAAGCGCGGGCCTTTCGGGCGGGCACTGGGTCTGTCGATCGGTGAACATGGGGAGACCTGGGTCGGCTTTGGTCAGACCTACAAGATCCAGCCGCAGGGCAGCCCGCTTTACGCCGAGTTGCACTCCATGCCGGGACTTTATTTCGACAATGGCGGATTCGACCTCGGTGGTCCCATCGAGTTCCGATCCGGGCTTGAGCTCGGTTACGAGAACCGGCAGGGATGGCGGTTCGGTCTCAGCTACGACCACCGTTCCAACGCGGGCATCTACGACAACAACCCCGGCATCGAGACCGTGCAGTTTCGGGTGAGTGTTCCGACCCGCTGAGTCGGCCATACGTTTCAGTTATAGGTTGCAGGATCGAGCCCTCGCTCGCGCATGATGCAAATTCGATCTGGATTTTGTTAACGCCTTGCGCAATAGTGCCGCCACGCAAACCTGGGCGCATGTTGTTGCTGCGGTTGCAAAATACACAAGAATTTGCGGCTTGACCTATGATCAAGCGGTGCGAGGGAGCAGGAAATTTGAACGCAAACACGCTTAGGTATACGCTGGTCGGAGTCGGCTTTGCCGTCGCCGTCGCGAGCTCGGCGAACGCCATGTCGGCGGTTCTTCCGGAGGCGGTCATCGCCCCTGTCGGCGCTGGGACGTCCAGCATCGCTTCGCCGATTTTCGACATCAATATCGTCTTCGGTGGCGGTCTGACATCCAGTCAGCAGGCGGTCTTCACCGCTGCGGAATACTTCTGGGAAAGCATGATCACCGGCTACCAGATTGCCTTTACCGATGGCAGTTCGCTTGTCACCGGGCCGACGATCACGGCGCAGGGGGCTGCCATTGATGGTGCTGGCGGGACGAATGGGAACGTCCTCGGTCAGGCGGGTCCGAATACTGCCTACGTCGTGTCGGACGGGACCAATTCCTTCGCCTATACCGCGACAGGGACCATGACGTTCGATACCTACGATCTGCCGGACATGGAAGCCAGCGGGACTTTCTTCGATGTAATCGTCCATGAAATGGGCCATGTTTTGGGCTTCGGGACGCTGTGGAATACCAACAGCTTTGGTGGAGTCTTTGCCGGAACGCAGAGCGTCTATACCAACG
This sequence comes from Tropicibacter sp. S64, assembly GCF_049803835.1. Taxonomy (NCBI): domain Bacteria; kingdom Pseudomonadati; phylum Pseudomonadota; class Alphaproteobacteria; order Rhodobacterales; family Roseobacteraceae; genus Tropicibacter; species Tropicibacter sp. S64. The sequence continues at coordinate 7,333 of NZ_JBNAGK010000009.1, forward strand.
GCACGGGTCAATATACCGGCGCTTACGGCGTTACGGCGTATAACGCGGAGTTCGGCAATACCGATGCGTTTGTCCCGGTAGAACTCGACGGTGGCACGGGCACCGCGAACGGCCATTGGGACGAAGTCAACTTCGCGGGCGGGTCGCTTGATCTAATGACCGGCTTCATCGGCAGCCCGAACGGGTCGGCGGACGCGCCGTTTGCTGCGGTCACCCTATCCGCCACGACCATCGCGTCGTTCGCCGATATCGGCTACACCACCGTCGTGACCCATGCGATTGCGCCGGTGCCGCTTCCGGCGGGGCTCGGTCTCGGGCTGATGGCACTGGGTGGTCTGTTCGGCGTCACCCGCCGCCGCAAGGGCGCGGTTTGATCGCACCGCCCCGATACATGAGACCGTTTGTCGTCGCGTCGGTGTTTTGGCTCGCCGCGGCGACGGGCTGTGTTGCGGCCTGTTCGGTGCCGCAGGACGCGCAGCAACAAGTCATCCTGCGTTTCGACGTCACCGATATGGGGGCAATGGGGGATGTGCCACTGCTCACGCTGCGGGCCGATGGCCATGTCGCCGTTCCGCTTCGCGGCGAGATCCGAGAGGGCAGGTTGCCCGAAACAGAGGTGCAGGACCTCCTCGATGCGATGGTTTCCGATGGCGTGCTGGACCTGACGACAGAGCAAATTGCCGACGCGCTGGCCCCGCAGTCCACGGGTGGCGGGCAGGTTGCCTTGCCTGGACTTATCGCTGACGGCGCGACGAGCTACATCAGCCTCGATATGCCGGGCTGCCGGGTGTCGCTGTCGGCACCCGACAGCGCCCTGAACAGCCTGGCGCACCCCGATGCCGCGCCGTTGCAGGCCTTCCGGCGCAGCGAATTGCGCCTACTCGACATCGTCATGCGATTGCAACGCGGCTGACGCTTGACAGGCCCGCGGGCCTGCGGCACCTGACCGGGCAGGGGGCGGCCATGAATATCTGTGCATTGACGATGGTTTATCGCGATCACTGGGCGCTGTCCCGGTGGTATGCGCATCACGCGGGGCAGCTTGGGGCCGAAAATCTCTTCATCGTGGCCCATGGGCCCGACCCAAAGATCTCCGAGCTCTGCCCCGGGGCGTCCGTTCTGACCATCCCCCGCGACGGCTTCGCACATTTCGACCGCAGCCGGGCAGCGATGCTGAACGGGTTCCACGCGGGCCTGAGCGAAAGCTACGATTGGGTGATCCGGACCGATGCGGACGAGCTGATCTGTTTCGATCCGGACCGATACGCCAGCCTGCCGGAGGCCATCGCCACCCATGCGGACAACCCGGTGCTGACCGCGCTTGGCTTCGACCTCGTCGAGACACCCGGCGAGGCGCCCCTGACCGCCGCCCCGGTCCTGGCCGAGCGCCGTAACCTCTCGTTTTCGGGGCATTATTCAAAGGCCGTGGCGGCGCGACGGGCGATGGATTTTGTCCTGCACGGGGTGCGCGTCGCGCCGCGTCGGCTGGCGACGTTCCCGTTCCTGATGCCGCCGGGGTTGTACCTCGCGCATCTGAAGTACGCCAACGCCGCGGTGCTGTCCGAGGTCAACGCGGTGCGCATGGCGGTGGGGAACGCCGAGGCCCCGGGGGTGCCGGGGGCCGGGTGGAAGGACGCCGACGCCGACGCCACGCGGTTCTTCGACACCTTTCTCGCCAAGCCAGTCCTGCCGTGGGCCGAGGCCGAGGCACAGGCTTATGCCACGCTCTCGGTCAAGCCGGCCCGGCTGGAGAAGGGCAATATCGTCAAGACCCGCGCACTGAAACTGCCGTGGCGGACCGAATTGCCCGCCCGCTTCGGCGCGCAAGGGTGAAATCAGGACCCGTCCATGCTCGATACAATGACCTCTCTGCTGCCGATCTATGCGCTGCTCGCGCTCGGGGCCATCGCCATCAGGACGCGGCTTGTCGCGCCGGACGCCCTGCCGCATCTGAGCCGCTTCGTGCTGGTGATCTGCATGCCGGTGATCGTCGCCTCCGCCGTGATGCGCGCCGGGGACCTCAGTGATTTCAACTGGCCGTTCATCCTCGGATACGGGCTGGCGGGGCTTCTGACGTTTCTGCTCGGCAGCGTCGTCATGGCGCGGCTTTTCGGCATGCCGGGTCCCATGGCCGCGATGATGGGCCTGGGGGTCTGCAGTTCCAACTCGATCTTTCTCGGCTATCCGATTGGCGGCGTTCTGTTTCCGGAACAGGTGGATGTCGTCTTTTCCTGGATCATCGTGGCAGAGAACCTGATCGTCCTGCCCGTGGCGATCATCGTCGCAGAGGCGCTGGCCGGGGAAAAGGGCCGGGGTGTTGGTCTCTCGATGCGGCAGACTTTCGGCCAGATGCTGCGTTCGCCGGTGCTGATCGGGCTTGTCGCGGGGCTGCTGATCGGCGGGCTGCATCTGCCGGTGACAGGCCCGGTCGAGGCGACACGGGGTTTGATCGCCGCGGCCGCGCCGCTCGTCTCGCTGTTCTTCATCGGCGGGACGGTTGCGATCACCTCCATGCGGTCGCGCGGCGGGCCTGTGCTTGTCATCGCGCTCGGCAAGCTGGTGATCCATCCGGCCATCGCTCTGGCGGTGCTTGCGGCGATGCCGGGTGTGTCGCTCGACTATGTCGCGATCGGGGCGGTCTTTGCCGCCATGCCGATGATCGCCATCTTCCCGATCCTCGCCTCGCGGTTCGGCGCGTCGGACCTGGCCTCCTCGGCCCTCGTCTTTACGACCCTGCTGGGCGGGGTCACGGTCAGCGCGCTGGCCATCTTCATGTGATGCGCGAAGTTTGGCGCGCAAGTTTCTGAAATAAATGAAAAGGGCGGACAACGCCGCCCTTCGTCCTGCAGCGCTACCCCTTGAGGGCCCGGTTCAGGTTGGCGTCGACCTTCTCAAGGAAGCCCATCGTGGTCAGCCACCCCTGGTCCGGCCCGACCAGAAGCGCCAGGTCCTTGGTCATGTGGCCCGATTCCACCGTCTCGACCACCACGCGTTCCAGCGTTTCGGCGAAGCCGCGCAGGGCCTCGTTGCCATCGAGCTTGGCGCGGTGCTTCAGGCCCCCTGTCCAGGCATAGATCGAGGCGATGGAGTTGGTCGAGGTCGCCTCGCCCTTCTGATGCTGGCGGTAGTGCCGTGTCACCGTGCCATGCGCGGCCTCCGCCTCCACGATCTTGCCGTCCGGCGTCATCAACTGCGACGCCATCATGCCCAGCGAGCCGAAGCCCTGCGCGACGGTGTCCGACTGCACGTCGCCATCGTAATTCTTGCAAGCCCAGACGAATTTTCCGTTCCATTTCAACGCGCAGGCCACCATGTCGTCGATCAGGCGGTGCTCGTACCAGATGCCCGCCGCCTTGAACTTATCAGCAAACTCCGCCTCGTAGATCTCCTGGAACAGGTCCTTGAACCGGCCGTCATAGGCCTTGAGAATCGTGTTCTTCGTCGACAGGTAGACCGGCCAGCCGATGTTCAGGCCATAATTCAGCGAGGCGCGGGCGAAATCGCGAATCGAGTCGTCGAGGTTGTACATGCCCATGTAGACCCCGGCGCTCGGCGCGTCGTAGACCTCGCGCTCGATCACCGTGCCGTCCTCGCCGACGAATTTCATCGACAATTTTCCCTTTCCGGGGAAGGTGAAATCCGTCGCCTTGTACTGATCGCCGAAGGCATGGCGCCCGACCACGATCGGATCGGTCCAGCCCGGCACGAGGCGCGGCACGTTGCGGCAGATGATCGGCTGACGAAAGACCACGCCGCCCAGGATGTTGCGGATGGTCCCGTTCGGAGAGCGCCACATCTTCTTCAGGCCGAATTCCTCGACCCGGGCCTCGTCCGGCGTGATCGTCGCGCATTTCACCGCGACACCCACCTCTTTCGTCTTTTCGGCGGCGTCGATGGTGATCTGGTCCTCGGTCCGGTCGCGTTCCTGGATGCTGAGGTCATAGTAGAGCAGATCGACGTCCAGGTAGGGCTCGATCAGCTTTTTCTTGATGAAATCCCACATGATGCGGGTCATCTCATCCCCGTCCATCTCGACAATCGGGTTGTCGACCTTGATCTTCGTCATCGCCTCGTCCTCTGGCTGGCTGTCACGGCCCGGTCTACTGCATTTTCCGCGATACCGCAATTTCTGTATGCATTGGTATACAGTATTGGGTCATTTTTCATCAAATACCGCGAAACTGTGAATCCGAAACTAACGGTTTCGAAAAGGGCCCGGGATAACAACGGTTGCATGAAACGGATCGCAAAAGACCTTCCTGATCTTTGCATGGCGCTGGCCGCCCTGCTCGTGGCGGGATTCTGGGCAATTCAGAGCCTTTTCGGCCCGTTCGTCAGCGGTGCCGGTACGCCGGTGCTCGTGGTCGCGGCGCCCTGGGGGCCGGGTGCGGCGCGGCTGGTGGAACGGGGCGGCGGGCATCTGGTCGGGCCGGGTCAGGCCCTGTTCGGGGCCATTGCGACATTCGATGATCCGGACCCCCGCGCGCGGTTGCACGGGCTCGGGGCCTGGCTGGTCCGCGACGGGACTTTTCTCGCGGCGTTTTGTGGGGTTGGACAGACATGAGTACTCTTGAAAAGCGGAAATCCCAGGAAGAGGCGGGTCGCGCGATTCTCGTGCTGGCGTTTGGCATGGTCGTGTTGCAGGCGATTTCGGACCTGATGATCCGCGGCAGCCTGGGGATCGACAGCGGGGCAGTGGTGCTTCTGGCGCTGTTTTCGGCGGTTGCGGTGCGGCGACGGTCGCGGCTTGCCGCGGATGTGATCGCCGTTTGCCTCATCGGGCAGGCCATCGTGATGACGGCGTCCTTCCGTGGCCACCCCTGGCAACTCGACACACATATGATCTACTTCGTCATGCTTGCGGGGATTTCCACGCTGGGCAGCATGCGAGCGCTGGTGGTCGGTGCCGCAGTCACGGCGGTGCATCACCTTGGCCTGACCGTCGTGATGCCATCGCTGGTCTATCCTTCCGCGGATTTCATGGAGGACCTGCTGCGGACGGCGCTGCATGGCGGACTCGTCGTGTTCGAAACCGGCGTGCTGCTGCTGTCCATGGTGCGCGACCGGCGCATGGTCCGGCAGATCACCGAACAGAAGGAAACCCTGGCCGATCAGTCCCATCGTGCGGAGATTGCGGAGGCCCGGGCGCATCGGATGATGGCGGAGGCGGAGCAGGTGGTCGGCATCCTGCGTGCCAAGCTGCATCAACTTGCGGGCCGCGACCTCGGGTGCCACATCACCGAGGATGTGCCGGAGGCGTTCTCGGACCTGCTGGCCGATTTCAACCTCGCGGTGGAACAGCTTGACGCGGCGCTGTGCAAGGCAAAATCCATGGCGCAAGGCTTCGACGGCGAGGCTCGACTGCTCGGCACGCTCCTCGCCGATCTGGAAACCGGTACACATGGTCAGGCGCAGGGTCTCGCCGACCAGTCCGAGCAGATCCGGCAACTGGGGGCCCGTCTCGGCGAGTCCGCCGCGCAGGCGCAGCGGGCGTCCGAGCGCATGGCGACCACCCGCAGCGAGGCCGATCAGGGCGGGGAGATCACCCGTCAGGCGATTGCCGCGATGGAGCGCATCGAGAAAAGCTCGGGCGAGGTCGGCAATATCATGGATCTGATCGACGACATTGCTTTTCAGATCAACCTGTTGTCGCTCAACGCCGGGGTCGAGGCGGCTCGCGCCGGGGAAAGCGGACGCGGCTTCGCGGTGGTGGCTGGGGAGGTCCAGGCGCTCTCCATGCGGACGGCTGAGGCCGCACGCGGGGTCAAGGACCTGATTTCAAGCTCCGAGGAGGAGGTCGCCTCTGGCGTGCGTCTTGTGCATGAGGCGGGACGGCGTCTGGCGACGATCGTCGCGCATGTGCAGGACGTGAGCACCCTGGTCGAAGGCATCCGGGTCGACGCGGGAAGCCGGGTCGACGAGATGAGCGACCTGTCCGCGCAGATGGTGACGCTCGATACGGAGGCCCAGAAGATCATCGGGCAGAGCGCCGAGATGACCGCCGCCGGACAGCGCGTACAGAGCCACGCGAACGAACTTTCGCGGGTTCTGGGCGAGTTCACCGTGTCCGCTCCCGCCGAGGCGCGGCACGCCCGGAGGGCCTGACCCCGGCGCTGCTGTCACGGGGTGGTCACGGCGCGTTCGAGGCGGCGCATCCTGTGCAGCGCGACCAAGGCGCCGATCACCTGCAGCAGGATGCCGATCGCCACCGGGACCGGGGTTCCGTCGAACGCCAGGCTGACCGGCACCGCGAGGATCACCGCGCCGACGGTGGACAATGCGCCGATCACCGAGGCTGCGAGGCCCGCGATATGGCCGACGGGCTCCATGGCGAGGGCGTTGAGGTTGCCAAGCGTCAGGCCCGCCTGGAAGAACACGCCGACCTGCCAGACGACGAAGGCATAGAACAGCGCATCGCCGGACAGGCCGACGGCAAACAGGCAAAGGATCGCAAGGGTCAGACCTACCTGCGCGATGAGCATGGCCGTCACCAGCAGGCGCATCCCGAGGCGCATGACAAGCGCGGCATTGAGGAAACTCGCGGAGCTTGCGGCGATGGCGATGGCGCCAAACCACAGGGGGAAGGTCTCGGCCCGACCGAAGAACCCGTCATAGACCGGCTGGACCGTCGAGATCATGGAAAACAGCACGCCATAGCAGAAGGCCTGCGCGACGATTGACAGGCGTACCATCGGCAGCGCCATCATCTCGGTCAGCGCCGCCCGCAGCTGTGCCACCCGGAAGGGCATCCGGTTCTCCGGCTCCAGCGTTTCCGGCAGGCGGACGGCGAGCCAGCCCGACACCACGAAAGAGAAGACCGCGAAGGCGAGGAACACCGCGTGCCAGCCGCCGAGCGCAACGAGTTGCGATCCCAGCAGCGGCGCGATCGCGGGCACCAGGGTAAAGACGATCATGACAAAGGACATGATCTGCGCCATGCCGCGCCCGGCATAGCGGTCGCGCACGATGGCCAGCGCGACGACGCGCGGCGCGGCGGCGCCAAGCCCCTGGAAGAATCGCGCGATCAGGACCGCTTCGAGGCTCTGCGCCCAGAGTGCCGCCGTGGCGCAGAGGATGTAGAGCAGGGACCCGCCGAGCAGAACCGGCTTGCGCCCGAAGGCATCCGACAGCGGGCCGGTGAACAGGGTGCCGATACCCATGCCGAGCACGAACATGGTCACGATCAACTGCACCCGGTTCGGCGCATCGGGAGAGAATTCCGCCGTCAACTCGGGCAACGCCGGCAACATCGCGTCGATCGCGAAGGCGATGGTGGCGATGGTCATCGCGACGATCGCGATGAACTCACCCTTTTTCGGGAAATTGGCCATGGTGCCCTCGGGGATTCTGGTGCGGGGGCGGCAATGCCCGGCGCACCCGCCCGCTCTACACGCCGTGTCCCGGGTTGAAAAGTTCGTATGCGCACAGTCAGGGCGCCGTATAGGCACCAACCCGAGAATTCGGCGCAGAAATCACCGCGCCGGCGGATCGTCCTCGTTGGCGGCAGGCTCGTCGCTGCCGAGCTGCGCGATCAGCCACTCCGTGTGCTCCTCCCGCTTGCGCATGGCGAACAGGCCGAACTGCTGGATCGCCGCCGCGAAGATGCCCAGCCCCAGCAGGATGAACACTGTCGTGCCGATCTTGCCGAGTGCGGTGGCTGGCACGAGGTTGCCATAGCCGACGGTGGAAATGGTGACCACGGTGAAGAAGTAGCTGTCGAGCCAGCTCCAGCCCTCGACGACCCGGAAGAAGACCGTGCCGCCCAGGATGATCGCCAGGAGTGTGACGATCAGGGTGAGAACCTTGCCGCCGCGTTTCATGGTCAAGTCTGCGCCGGTCCGGTCAGGAGCTCGTCGATGACCTGCGCCCAGAGCTCGGGCGGCTGTGCGCCGGGCACCGCGTGCTGCTGCGCCACGATGAAGGTCGGCACCGAGGTGATCCCCATGCCGCGGGCCGCCGCGTCGCGCTCGAATATCTCGCGCCGGTCCTCCTCGGTGGCCAGCAGGCGCAGCACCAGCGCCGCGTCCATGCCGTTGCCGTCGGCGATGTCGGCCAGGACCTCCGGGTCGCCGATGTCGCGGCCGTCGACGAAATAGGCGCGGAACAGGGCCGAGACCACCGGCGTCTGCACGCCCTCCATCTCCGCCCAGTGGATCAGCCGATGCGCATCGACCGTGGACGGTGTCGTCCGGATCGCATCGAGGTTGATCTTCACCCCGGCCTGCTGCGCGTGCTCGGTCACCGGCAGATAGGCCCGCACCGCGCCGTCCTGCCCGCCGAATTTCGTCTCGAGATAGTCGCGCCGGTCCATGCCGCCCTTCGGCATGTCCGGATTGAGCATGAACGGCAGCCAGCGCACCCGGAACGGATGATCGGGCCGCGCCTCCAGGGCGCGGTCGAGGTTGGCCTTGCCGATGTAGCACCACGGGCAGATCGGGTCCGAGAAGATATCAAGCTGGATCATGGGTTTCCCTTCGTTGCCCCGGCTATAGTCGGAATTGCGGGGGATTGCGAGGGTCTGGCCGGTCTCAGAACTGCTCTTTCAACCGCTGCCGCTGCAGCTTTCCATTGGGGTTGCGCGGCAGGGTGTCGACGTGGATCCATGCCCGGGGCTGCTTGTAGCGGGCGATGCGCGCCTCCGCCGCGGCCTTCAGGGCCTCCTCTTCCAGCGCGGTTTCGGCGGTGTAGAAGGCGGCGATGACGCGGACGCCGGGTTTGACCTCCACGTCCGTGACGGCGATTTCCGTGATGCCCGGCAGGCCGGCCAGCGCGGCCTCGACCTCCAGCGGCGAGACACGGTATCCGCCGGCGTTCATCATGTCGTCGGAGCGACCGAGGTAGCGGATCTGTCCGGCCTCGTCCATCACGCCCTTGTCGCCGCTCAGAAACCAGTCGCCCGCGAATTTCTCCGCCGTGGCCTCCGGTGCGCCGATGTAGCCGAGCATCAACCCCGGATCGTCCCGGTGTACGGCGATGACGCCTTCCTCGCCGAGCGGAACCGGCGTCCCGCTCTCGTCGACCAGCGCGACATGGCGGCCCCGCTGCGGCGCGCCGAGGGCGCCGGGTGCATTGGGGCGGGCCGGGGCGGAGGAGATGAAGGTCGAGCACTCCGACATGCCGTAGGCCTCGTAGATTTCGCCGCCCGTGGCGTCGCGCCAGGCCTCCCGCACACTGTCGGGCAGCTTTTCTCCGGCGGCCAGCCCGTGCCGCAGCTTCGGCATCGAGGCCAGCGGGAATTTCAGCATCTGCCGGTAAACCCCCGGCGCGGCGGCGAAAATCGTGGCGTCGTTGCGCTTGAGCAGGAGGCCGAGTTGCGCGGCGTCGGTGCCTGCCGCGGGGATCAGCGCCGTGGCGCCCATGGTCCAGGGGTCCATCAGCCCGGTGCCGAGAGTGAAGGTCCAGTTGAACGCACCCGCGTGCAGCAGCCGGTCGGTGCTCTGCAACCCGTACCAGCCCTCCATCATCATCTGCCGGGCCCAGATCGCGCGGTGGGCATGACCCACGGCGCGGGGCGTGCCGGAGGTGCCGGAGGTGTAGACGATATAGGCGAGCCGCTCCGGATCGCCGAGATCGTAGTCCGCCGGGGGCAACCCGTGCCAGGCTTCGTAGTCCTGCGGTCCGAATGTCGGCACATCAGTCTCGGGGCAGGGCACGCCGTCCCCGCGCAGGATCGCTTTCGGGGTCAGATGCTGCACGATTTTGGTCACTTCGGGCACGGTCAGCTGTGATGAGGTCGGAACCGGCACGATTCCGGCCGCAATCGCGCCGAGATAGGCAATCGGGAAATCCACCGTATTGCCAAGCCGCATCAGTACGATGTCCCCGGGTTTGAGCCCCGCCTGCCGTAGTCCCGTTGCGGTGCCGCGCACCGCTGCGATGAGACGCGCATAGGACCAGCGTTCCGCGCCGGTCGGTTTCAGGATTGCGAGGGCAATCTTGTCCGGTGTCGCGGCACCGGCGGCGAGCACATGGGCGGCGAGGTTGAAGGGCGCGGGGCAGGGGGCAAAGGCCCCCTCGAAAAAGAGAGATACCATGACCGCAAGGCTTAGGCCCACCGCCCCATGCTTGCAAGGGGCCGGGGCGGGCCCTATAGGCTAGGTGCATGACAAAAGACCCCAAATCCCTGATCCGCATCGCGCGCAGTTCCGGCCACGAGCACGGCGCGGAGCCGCTGGACCTCGGCCAGCGTGTGCGCGAGTTGCGCAAGGAAAAGGCCTGGACGCTGGAACAGGCGGCGCGGCAGGCAGGGCTCGCCCGGTCGACGCTCTCGAAGATCGAAAACGGCCAGATGTCCCCGACCTATGACGCGCTCAAGAAGCTCGCCGTGGGCCTGCAGATTTCGGTGCCGCAGCTGTTCACCCCGCCGCAGCAGGAGAAGGTCAACGGCCGCATGACCGTGACCCGGAGCGGCGATGGCCAGAGCCACGCCACGGCGACCTACGAGCACGAATTGCTGGCCGAGACGCTGACGCGCAAGAAGATGCTGCCCTACCGTGCCCGCGTCCGCGCCCGCGCCATGGACGAGTTTGACGGCTGGGTGCGCCACGACGGCGAGGAATTCCTCTACGTCCTGACCGGCGTGATCCGGCTATACACGGAGTTCTACGAACCCGTGGAGATGAAGCGCGGAGACAGCGCCTATTACGACAGCACCATGGGCCACAACGTCATTTCGGTCAGCGAGGAGGATGCGACGATCCTCTGGGTCACCTCGCTGGTCTGACAGCCGGGCCTCAACCGCAGGAGGCGTCCCGAACCTGCGCACTCAGACGTTCGAGCCCGAGGAAATCCTGCAACTCCTCCCGGGCTTCCAGGACGGTCAGGTCATGGCGCTCCGCAAGGTGGCGACTCAGCCCGCCGTGATCCTCCACGAGGCGGGCCAGCTTGCTCTCATCCACAAGCGGAAACCGGCGTTGCAGCCGGGCCAGAAAGTCGGGGGTCAGCACGTTTGACTCGGGAAGTACCATCTACACGTCTCCTTCTCGCTGGAGACGGATGCTGCGGGCAAATTCTGAACAAAAGATGAAGGCCGGGGCATGTTCCCCGGCCTTCCTGCCCCGATTTGGCAGAAAACTCTACCGTTCCGGCAGCAGGCCCCTTGGGCTGAACCGCAGGACCAGCAGCAGGATCACCCCCATGGTGAGCAGCCGCAAGTGCTGTGCGCTGTCCTGCAGGTGCGCCTTGATCGCGGAACCGTCGGCCATGCCGGAGGTGATCACATCCATCAGCCATTGCCCCATGGGCTCCACCTGCACCCAGAGGAACCAGATCAGGAACCCGCCGAGCACCGCGCCGAGGTTGTTGCCGGAGCCGCCGACGATAACCATCACCCAGATCAGGAAGGTATAGCGCAGCGGCTGGTAGGTGCCGGGGGTCAGCTGGCCGTCGAGGGTGGTCATCATCGCCCCGGCAATGCCGCAGATCGCGCTGCCGAGGATGAAGACCTGCAAATGCCGGAAGGTCACGTCCTTGCCCATGGCGCGGGCGGAGACCTCGTTGTCGCGGATCGCCCGCATCATCCGCCCCCAGGGCGAGTTCAGCGCCAGTTGCGCCAGAACCAGCAGGACGATCAGCACGGCGGCGAAGAGCAGCGAATAGCCGAGTTTCACCGTCAGCGTGGACGCGGTCGTCGGATCGAGCCCGAAGCCCGCCGCCGTCTCCACGAACCCGGGATCGTTCTGCAGGTCCACCTCGTAGGGCACGGGCCGGGGCAGGCCGATCACGTTCTTGACCCCACGCGCCAGCCAGTCCTCGTTCTTCATAACGGCGATGACGATCTCCGCGATGCCGAGCGTGGCGATGGCGAGATAGTCGGAGCGCAGGCCGAGCGCCGTCTTGCCGATCACCCAGGCCGCCCCCGCCGCCAGCAACCCGCCCATCGGCCAGGCCAGCAGGACCGGCAGATTGAGGCCGCCGAGATTGCCCTGCAGCGCTGGATTGACCGCCTCGACCGCCTCGACACCGGGATCGAAGACCCAGCGGAACACGAAGAAACCGATGACGAGCACCGCCGCGGTGAGCCAGCCGTTCCGCATCCGGCCCCAGACCAGCACCGCCGCCACGACCGTTGCCGCGCCGAGGACCAGACCCAGCATCACCCGCAGGCCGCCCGCCGCCCAGGCCTCGCCAACCGGCGCGGTGGAGGTCAGCACCACCGCCAGCCCGCCCAAAGCGACAAACCCCATGATCCCGACGTTGAACAGCCCGGCGATGCCCCATTGCAGGTTCACCCCCAGAGCCATCACCGCGCTCACCAGACCCATGTTCAGGATCAAGAGCGCCGCATTCCAGCTCTGCAGCACCCCGGTGCCCACGATCAGCAGCGCTACAGCCGCGAAAAGTCCAATCGTCCGCATGGCTTACACCGCCTTTCCCTTGAACAGCCCGGTGGGCCTGAACAGCAGCACGATCACCAGGATCACGAAGCTGACCGCGAATTTGTAGTCGGTGGACATCAGCTGCACGAGGCCGTCGGGGGCGAGGCTCTCGGGCAGGGCATGGGTCAGCACCTTCTTCCAGGCATAGGTGATGCCGACCTCGCTGAAGGCGATGACGAAACCGCCGGCAATGGCTCCCAGCGGCGAGCCGAGACCGCCGACGATGGCCGCGGCGAAAATCGGCAGGAGAAGCTGGAAATAGGTGAACGGTTTGTAGGACTTGTCGAGCCCGTAGAGCACGCCCGCGATGGTCACCAGCGCCGCCACGATCACCCAGGTCACACGCTCCACCTTCTCCGGATTGATGCCGGACAGGAGCGCAAGGTCTTCGTTGTCGGAATAGGCTCGCATCGACTTGCCCGTGCGGGTCTTGTTCAGGAACCAGAACAGCAGCGCCACGACGATCACCGCCACCACGACCGTCAACGCCTGCGTCGAGCGCAGCGCGAGGCCTTCCTCCAGCCCGGACCATTCCTTGAAATCCCGCGCATTGATCAGGAACCGCGCGCCATCGTCGAAGCGCTGGTCGTCGGGCCCGAGAATGATCCGCGTGATGCCGTTGTAGATGAACATCACGCCAAGCGAGACCATGACAAGGATCACCGGCTTGACTTTCTGTTTTCGGTAGAAGCGATAGACCACCCGATCCGTCCCAAGCACCAGCGCCGCCGTTGCGGCAATGCCGAAGGGGATCGCCAGCAGGGCCGTGGGCAACGGCCCGAGCGAGATCCCCCAGGACTGGAACAGCCAGGTCACGAGGATCACCACCATGGTGCCGAAGGCCATGGTGTCGCCATGGGCGAAGTTGGAGAAGCGCAGGATGCCGTAGATCAGCGTCACCCCCAGCGCCCCGAGCGCCAGCTGGCTGCCATAGGCGATGGCCGGGATCAGCACGAAATTCGCAAGCGCGACGAAGGCGTTGAGCAGGTCCAACGGCGTATTCCTTTCTAACGGCTCAGGTCCGGCCCGAGGGCCAGGTCCTGTTCACAGGTTCCCCGGTGGAAGGTGGGGAAATTCGGATCGGTGCGGGTGGCGACCATGCTCAGTTGCGTGCGGTCGATGGCGAAGCCGCGAAAGCCCTGCTCCATCCGGTCGAGGAAGGATACCACGAAGGGCTCCTCGAAGACCTGCAGGTCGAAAACCTGGCCGTGGAACTTGAGTACGCCTGTCGTCGCACCGCAAGGTATCCCTGAGGACCGTGGTAGACCACCACGTCGATAGGCCGGAGATGTAAGCGCAGCAATGCGTTCAGTTGACCGGTACTAATGGTCCGATAGGCTTGATTTGATCCAGTAACAGCAAGGCTCAGCCAAGGTGGGTTGCAAACCCACCCTACATGTTACGGTTATCAAGAGCATACACCAAACGGTGTACAAGACTTGGATGACAGACGATGCACCCGGCATGACGGGCTGTGGGTTCTCGCGACACTTTTTAGCAAAAGTCCGCTGCCACCCACCCGCCGTGCCAAAGGCACGTCGTGATTGATCCCGATGCCCTGCAAGGGCATCCTCTGTATCTTCTCGGTTTGGTGGTCATAGCGACTGCAAAACACCCAGCTCCATTCCGAACCTGGCCGTTAAGTGCGTCCACGCCAATGGTACTGCGTCTCAAGACGTGGAAGAGTAGGTAACTGCCAAACCTAGCAGATACAGAACAAAATCTCTCGTTACGATGAATGACCTGCACAGCCCGTCCGGCATACCGCCGCGGCGGGTTTTGCATGTGCGCTCGATGGTTTTGTCACCACATCCTGCGCCCCGATCCGTCGCCGCTCTGGACTCGACTCCTCTTCTGGGCCATTGAGAAACCAGACAGGATTTGCCCACGGGGCATGCAGCACGGGACCGATATCATGGCAGATGGAACTTTCGCGGTATTGATGCTCATACTCGGGCTCACCGATATGAGCCGGAACTACTGCGGAACCGAGATCGGATGTTTCGGCAAGACCGAAACCACGCCGCATTTCGCCATTTCCGCGGGCACCGTGCTCGAACGCCGGGCGCAGCAGGCCGGAGAGATCTACGTGCGCTATGACCTCGGTACCAAGCGCGGGCCTTTCGGGCGGGCACTGGGTCTGTCGATCGGTGAACATGGGGAGACCTGGGTCGGCTTTGGTCAGACCTACAAGATCCAGCCGCAGGGCAGCCCGCTTTACGCCGAGTTGCACTCCATGCCGGGACTTTATTTCGACAATGGCGGATTCGACCTCGGTGGTCCCATCGAGTTCCGATCCGGGCTTGAGCTCGGTTACGAGAACCGGCAGGGATGGCGGTTCGGTCTCAGCTACGACCACCGTTCCAACGCGGGCATCTACGACAACAACCCCGGCATCGAGACCGTGCAGTTTCGGGTGAGTGTTCCGACCCGCTGAGTCGGCCATACGTTTCAGTTATAGGTTGCAGGATCGAGCCCTCGCTCGCGCATGATGCAAATTCGATCTGGATTTTGTTAACGCCTTGCGCAATAGTGCCGCCACGCAAACCTGGGCGCATGTTGTTGCTGCGGTTGCAAAATACACAAGAATTTGCGGCTTGACCTATGATCAAGCGGTGCGAGGGAGCAGGAAATTTGAACGCAAACACGCTTAGGTATACGCTGGTCGGAGTCGGCTTTGCCGTCGCCGTCGCGAGCTCGGCGAACGCCATGTCGGCGGTTCTTCCGGAGGCGGTCATCGCCCCTGTCGGCGCTGGGACGTCCAGCATCGCTTCGCCGATTTTCGACATCAATATCGTCTTCGGTGGCGGTCTGACATCCAGTCAGCAGGCGGTCTTCACCGCTGCGGAATACTTCTGGGAAAGCATGATCACCGGCTACCAGATTGCCTTTACCGATGGCAGTTCGCTTGTCACCGGGCCGACGATCACGGCGCAGGGGGCTGCCATTGATGGTGCTGGCGGGACGAATGGGAACGTCCTCGGTCAGGCGGGTCCGAATACTGCCTACGTCGTGTCGGACGGGACCAATTCCTTCGCCTATACCGCGACAGGGACCATGACGTTCGATACCTACGATCTGCCGGACATGGAAGCCAGCGGGACTTTCTTCGATGTAATCGTCCATGAAATGGGCCATGTTTTGGGCTTCGGGACGCTGTGGAATACCAACAGCTTTGGTGGAGTCTTTGCCGGAACGCAGAGCGTCTATACCAACGGCACGGGTCAATATACCGGCGCTTACGGCGTTACGGCGTATAACGCGGAGTTCGGCAATACCGATGCGTTTGTCCCGGTAGAACTCGACGGTGGCACGGGCACCGCGAACGGCCATTGGGACGAAGTCAACTTCGCGGGCGGGTCGCTTGATCTAATGACCGGCTTCATCGGCAGCCCGAACGGGTCGGCGGACGCGCCGTTTGCTGCGGTCACCCTATCCGCCACGACCATCGCGTCGTTCGCCGATATCGGCTACACCACCGTCGTGACCCATGCGATTGCGCCGGTGCCGCTTCCGGCGGGGCTCGGTCTCGGGCTGATGGCACTGGGTGGTCTGTTCGGCGTCACCCGCCGCCGCAAGGGCGCGGTTTGATCGCACCGCCCCGATACATGAGACCGTTTGTCGTCGCGTCGGTGTTTTGGCTCGCCGCGGCGACGGGCTGTGTTGCGGCCTGTTCGGTGCCGCAGGACGCGCAGCAACAAGTCATCCTGCGTTTCGACGTCACCGATATGGGGGCAATGGGGGATGTGCCACTGCTCACGCTGCGGGCCGATGGCCATGTCGCCGTTCCGCTTCGCGGCGAGATCCGAGAGGGCAGGTTGCCCGAAACAGAGGTGCAGGACCTCCTCGATGCGATGGTTTCCGATGGCGTGCTGGACCTGACGACAGAGCAAATTGCCGACGCGCTGGCCCCGCAGTCCACGGGTGGCGGGCAGGTTGCCTTGCCTGGACTTATCGCTGACGGCGCGACGAGCTACATCAGCCTCGATATGCCGGGCTGCCGGGTGTCGCTGTCGGCACCCGACAGCGCCCTGAACAGCCTGGCGCACCCCGATGCCGCGCCGTTGCAGGCCTTCCGGCGCAGCGAATTGCGCCTACTCGACATCGTCATGCGATTGCAACGCGGCTGACGCTTGACAGGCCCGCGGGCCTGCGGCACCTGACCGGGCAGGGGGCGGCCATGAATATCTGTGCATTGACGATGGTTTATCGCGATCACTGGGCGCTGTCCCGGTGGTATGCGCATCACGCGGGGCAGCTTGGGGCCGAAAATCTCTTCATCGTGGCCCATGGGCCCGACCCAAAGATCTCCGAGCTCTGCCCCGGGGCGTCCGTTCTGACCATCCCCCGCGACGGCTTCGCACATTTCGACCGCAGCCGGGCAGCGATGCTGAACGGGTTCCACGCGGGCCTGAGCGAAAGCTACGATTGGGTGATCCGGACCGATGCGGACGAGCTGATCTGTTTCGATCCGGACCGATACGCCAGCCTGCCGGAGGCCATCGCCACCCATGCGGACAACCCGGTGCTGACCGCGCTTGGCTTCGACCTCGTCGAGACACCCGGCGAGGCGCCCCTGACCGCCGCCCCGGTCCTGGCCGAGCGCCGTAACCTCTCGTTTTCGGGGCATTATTCAAAGGCCGTGGCGGCGCGACGGGCGATGGATTTTGTCCTGCACGGGGTGCGCGTCGCGCCGCGTCGGCTGGCGACGTTCCCGTTCCTGATGCCGCCGGGGTTGTACCTCGCGCATCTGAAGTACGCCAACGCCGCGGTGCTGTCCGAGGTCAACGCGGTGCGCATGGCGGTGGGGAACGCCGAGGCCCCGGGGGTGCCGGGGGCCGGGTGGAAGGACGCCGACGCCGACGCCACGCGGTTCTTCGACACCTTTCTCGCCAAGCCAGTCCTGCCGTGGGCCGAGGCCGAGGCACAGGCTTATGCCACGCTCTCGGTCAAGCCGGCCCGGCTGGAGAAGGGCAATATCGTCAAGACCCGCGCACTGAAACTGCCGTGGCGGACCGAATTGCCCGCCCGCTTCGGCGCGCAAGGGTGAAATCAGGACCCGTCCATGCTCGATACAATGACCTCTCTGCTGCCGATCTATGCGCTGCTCGCGCTCGGGGCCATCGCCATCAGGACGCGGCTTGTCGCGCCGGACGCCCTGCCGCATCTGAGCCGCTTCGTGCTGGTGATCTGCATGCCGGTGATCGTCGCCTCCGCCGTGATGCGCGCCGGGGACCTCAGTGATTTCAACTGGCCGTTCATCCTCGGATACGGGCTGGCGGGGCTTCTGACGTTTCTGCTCGGCAGCGTCGTCATGGCGCGGCTTTTCGGCATGCCGGGTCCCATGGCCGCGATGATGGGCCTGGGGGTCTGCAGTTCCAACTCGATCTTTCTCGGCTATCCGATTGGCGGCGTTCTGTTTCCGGAACAGGTGGATGTCGTCTTTTCCTGGATCATCGTGGCAGAGAACCTGATCGTCCTGCCCGTGGCGATCATCGTCGCAGAGGCGCTGGCCGGGGAAAAGGGCCGGGGTGTTGGTCTCTCGATGCGGCAGACTTTCGGCCAGATGCTGCGTTCGCCGGTGCTGATCGGGCTTGTCGCGGGGCTGCTGATCGGCGGGCTGCATCTGCCGGTGACAGGCCCGGTCGAGGCGACACGGGGTTTGATCGCCGCGGCCGCGCCGCTCGTCTCGCTGTTCTTCATCGGCGGGACGGTTGCGATCACCTCCATGCGGTCGCGCGGCGGGCCTGTGCTTGTCATCGCGCTCGGCAAGCTGGTGATCCATCCGGCCATCGCTCTGGCGGTGCTTGCGGCGATGCCGGGTGTGTCGCTCGACTATGTCGCGATCGGGGCGGTCTTTGCCGCCATGCCGATGATCGCCATCTTCCCGATCCTCGCCTCGCGGTTCGGCGCGTCGGACCTGGCCTCCTCGGCCCTCGTCTTTACGACCCTGCTGGGCGGGGTCACGGTCAGCGCGCTGGCCATCTTCATGTGATGCGCGAAGTTTGGCGCGCAAGTTTCTGAAATAAATGAAAAGGGCGGACAACGCCGCCCTTCGTCCTGCAGCGCTACCCCTTGAGGGCCCGGTTCAGGTTGGCGTCGACCTTCTCAAGGAAGCCCATCGTGGTCAGCCACCCCTGGTCCGGCCCGACCAGAAGCGCCAGGTCCTTGGTCATGTGGCCCGATTCCACCGTCTCGACCACCACGCGTTCCAGCGTTTCGGCGAAGCCGCGCAGGGCCTCGTTGCCATCGAGCTTGGCGCGGTGCTTCAGGCCCCCTGTCCAGGCATAGATCGAGGCGATGGAGTTGGTCGAGGTCGCCTCGCCCTTCTGATGCTGGCGGTAGTGCCGTGTCACCGTGCCATGCGCGGCCTCCGCCTCCACGATCTTGCCGTCCGGCGTCATCAACTGCGACGCCATCATGCCCAGCGAGCCGAAGCCCTGCGCGACGGTGTCCGACTGCACGTCGCCATCGTAATTCTTGCAAGCCCAGACGAATTTTCCGTTCCATTTCAACGCGCAGGCCACCATGTCGTCGATCAGGCGGTGCTCGTACCAGATGCCCGCCGCCTTGAACTTATCAGCAAACTCCGCCTCGTAGATCTCCTGGAACAGGTCCTTGAACCGGCCGTCATAGGCCTTGAGAATCGTGTTCTTCGTCGACAGGTAGACCGGCCAGCCGATGTTCAGGCCATAATTCAGCGAGGCGCGGGCGAAATCGCGAATCGAGTCGTCGAGGTTGTACATGCCCATGTAGACCCCGGCGCTCGGCGCGTCGTAGACCTCGCGCTCGATCACCGTGCCGTCCTCGCCGACGAATTTCATCGACAATTTTCCCTTTCCGGGGAAGGTGAAATCCGTCGCCTTGTACTGATCGCCGAAGGCATGGCGCCCGACCACGATCGGATCGGTCCAGCCCGGCACGAGGCGCGGCACGTTGCGGCAGATGATCGGCTGACGAAAGACCACGCCGCCCAGGATGTTGCGGATGGTCCCGTTCGGAGAGCGCCACATCTTCTTCAGGCCGAATTCCTCGACCCGGGCCTCGTCCGGCGTGATCGTCGCGCATTTCACCGCGACACCCACCTCTTTCGTCTTTTCGGCGGCGTCGATGGTGATCTGGTCCTCGGTCCGGTCGCGTTCCTGGATGCTGAGGTCATAGTAGAGCAGATCGACGTCCAGGTAGGGCTCGATCAGCTTTTTCTTGATGAAATCCCACATGATGCGGGTCATCTCATCCCCGTCCATCTCGACAATCGGGTTGTCGACCTTGATCTTCGTCATCGCCTCGTCCTCTGGCTGGCTGTCACGGCCCGGTCTACTGCATTTTCCGCGATACCGCAATTTCTGTATGCATTGGTATACAGTATTGGGTCATTTTTCATCAAATACCGCGAAACTGTGAATCCGAAACTAACGGTTTCGAAAAGGGCCCGGGATAACAACGGTTGCATGAAACGGATCGCAAAAGACCTTCCTGATCTTTGCATGGCGCTGGCCGCCCTGCTCGTGGCGGGATTCTGGGCAATTCAGAGCCTTTTCGGCCCGTTCGTCAGCGGTGCCGGTACGCCGGTGCTCGTGGTCGCGGCGCCCTGGGGGCCGGGTGCGGCGCGGCTGGTGGAACGGGGCGGCGGGCATCTGGTCGGGCCGGGTCAGGCCCTGTTCGGGGCCATTGCGACATTCGATGATCCGGACCCCCGCGCGCGGTTGCACGGGCTCGGGGCCTGGCTGGTCCGCGACGGGACTTTTCTCGCGGCGTTTTGTGGGGTTGGACAGACATGAGTACTCTTGAAAAGCGGAAATCCCAGGAAGAGGCGGGTCGCGCGATTCTCGTGCTGGCGTTTGGCATGGTCGTGTTGCAGGCGATTTCGGACCTGATGATCCGCGGCAGCCTGGGGATCGACAGCGGGGCAGTGGTGCTTCTGGCGCTGTTTTCGGCGGTTGCGGTGCGGCGACGGTCGCGGCTTGCCGCGGATGTGATCGCCGTTTGCCTCATCGGGCAGGCCATCGTGATGACGGCGTCCTTCCGTGGCCACCCCTGGCAACTCGACACACATATGATCTACTTCGTCATGCTTGCGGGGATTTCCACGCTGGGCAGCATGCGAGCGCTGGTGGTCGGTGCCGCAGTCACGGCGGTGCATCACCTTGGCCTGACCGTCGTGATGCCATCGCTGGTCTATCCTTCCGCGGATTTCATGGAGGACCTGCTGCGGACGGCGCTGCATGGCGGACTCGTCGTGTTCGAAACCGGCGTGCTGCTGCTGTCCATGGTGCGCGACCGGCGCATGGTCCGGCAGATCACCGAACAGAAGGAAACCCTGGCCGATCAGTCCCATCGTGCGGAGATTGCGGAGGCCCGGGCGCATCGGATGATGGCGGAGGCGGAGCAGGTGGTCGGCATCCTGCGTGCCAAGCTGCATCAACTTGCGGGCCGCGACCTCGGGTGCCACATCACCGAGGATGTGCCGGAGGCGTTCTCGGACCTGCTGGCCGATTTCAACCTCGCGGTGGAACAGCTTGACGCGGCGCTGTGCAAGGCAAAATCCATGGCGCAAGGCTTCGACGGCGAGGCTCGACTGCTCGGCACGCTCCTCGCCGATCTGGAAACCGGTACACATGGTCAGGCGCAGGGTCTCGCCGACCAGTCCGAGCAGATCCGGCAACTGGGGGCCCGTCTCGGCGAGTCCGCCGCGCAGGCGCAGCGGGCGTCCGAGCGCATGGCGACCACCCGCAGCGAGGCCGATCAGGGCGGGGAGATCACCCGTCAGGCGATTGCCGCGATGGAGCGCATCGAGAAAAGCTCGGGCGAGGTCGGCAATATCATGGATCTGATCGACGACATTGCTTTTCAGATCAACCTGTTGTCGCTCAACGCCGGGGTCGAGGCGGCTCGCGCCGGGGAAAGCGGACGCGGCTTCGCGGTGGTGGCTGGGGAGGTCCAGGCGCTCTCCATGCGGACGGCTGAGGCCGCACGCGGGGTCAAGGACCTGATTTCAAGCTCCGAGGAGGAGGTCGCCTCTGGCGTGCGTCTTGTGCATGAGGCGGGACGGCGTCTGGCGACGATCGTCGCGCATGTGCAGGACGTGAGCACCCTGGTCGAAGGCATCCGGGTCGACGCGGGAAGCCGGGTCGACGAGATGAGCGACCTGTCCGCGCAGATGGTGACGCTCGATACGGAGGCCCAGAAGATCATCGGGCAGAGCGCCGAGATGACCGCCGCCGGACAGCGCGTACAGAGCCACGCGAACGAACTTTCGCGGGTTCTGGGCGAGTTCACCGTGTCCGCTCCCGCCGAGGCGCGGCACGCCCGGAGGGCCTGACCCCGGCGCTGCTGTCACGGGGTGGTCACGGCGCGTTCGAGGCGGCGCATCCTGTGCAGCGCGACCAAGGCGCCGATCACCTGCAGCAGGATGCCGATCGCCACCGGGACCGGGGTTCCGTCGAACGCCAGGCTGACCGGCACCGCGAGGATCACCGCGCCGACGGTGGACAATGCGCCGATCACCGAGGCTGCGAGGCCCGCGATATGGCCGACGGGCTCCATGGCGAGGGCGTTGAGGTTGCCAAGCGTCAGGCCCGCCTGGAAGAACACGCCGACCTGCCAGACGACGAAGGCATAGAACAGCGCATCGCCGGACAGGCCGACGGCAAACAGGCAAAGGATCGCAAGGGTCAGACCTACCTGCGCGATGAGCATGGCCGTCACCAGCAGGCGCATCCCGAGGCGCATGACAAGCGCGGCATTGAGGAAACTCGCGGAGCTTGCGGCGATGGCGATGGCGCCAAACCACAGGGGGAAGGTCTCGGCCCGACCGAAGAACCCGTCATAGACCGGCTGGACCGTCGAGATCATGGAAAACAGCACGCCATAGCAGAAGGCCTGCGCGACGATTGACAGGCGTACCATCGGCAGCGCCATCATCTCGGTCAGCGCCGCCCGCAGCTGTGCCACCCGGAAGGGCATCCGGTTCTCCGGCTCCAGCGTTTCCGGCAGGCGGACGGCGAGCCAGCCCGACACCACGAAAGAGAAGACCGCGAAGGCGAGGAACACCGCGTGCCAGCCGCCGAGCGCAACGAGTTGCGATCCCAGCAGCGGCGCGATCGCGGGCACCAGGGTAAAGACGATCATGACAAAGGACATGATCTGCGCCATGCCGCGCCCGGCATAGCGGTCGCGCACGATGGCCAGCGCGACGACGCGCGGCGCGGCGGCGCCAAGCCCCTGGAAGAATCGCGCGATCAGGACCGCTTCGAGGCTCTGCGCCCAGAGTGCCGCCGTGGCGCAGAGGATGTAGAGCAGGGACCCGCCGAGCAGAACCGGCTTGCGCCCGAAGGCATCCGACAGCGGGCCGGTGAACAGGGTGCCGATACCCATGCCGAGCACGAACATGGTCACGATCAACTGCACCCGGTTCGGCGCATCGGGAGAGAATTCCGCCGTCAACTCGGGCAACGCCGGCAACATCGCGTCGATCGCGAAGGCGATGGTGGCGATGGTCATCGCGACGATCGCGATGAACTCACCCTTTTTCGGGAAATTGGCCATGGTGCCCTCGGGGATTCTGGTGCGGGGGCGGCAATGCCCGGCGCACCCGCCCGCTCTACACGCCGTGTCCCGGGTTGAAAAGTTCGTATGCGCACAGTCAGGGCGCCGTATAGGCACCAACCCGAGAATTCGGCGCAGAAATCACCGCGCCGGCGGATCGTCCTCGTTGGCGGCAGGCTCGTCGCTGCCGAGCTGCGCGATCAGCCACTCCGTGTGCTCCTCCCGCTTGCGCATGGCGAACAGGCCGAACTGCTGGATCGCCGCCGCGAAGATGCCCAGCCCCAGCAGGATGAACACTGTCGTGCCGATCTTGCCGAGTGCGGTGGCTGGCACGAGGTTGCCATAGCCGACGGTGGAAATGGTGACCACGGTGAAGAAGTAGCTGTCGAGCCAGCTCCAGCCCTCGACGACCCGGAAGAAGACCGTGCCGCCCAGGATGATCGCCAGGAGTGTGACGATCAGGGTGAGAACCTTGCCGCCGCGTTTCATGGTCAAGTCTGCGCCGGTCCGGTCAGGAGCTCGTCGATGACCTGCGCCCAGAGCTCGGGCGGCTGTGCGCCGGGCACCGCGTGCTGCTGCGCCACGATGAAGGTCGGCACCGAGGTGATCCCCATGCCGCGGGCCGCCGCGTCGCGCTCGAATATCTCGCGCCGGTCCTCCTCGGTGGCCAGCAGGCGCAGCACCAGCGCCGCGTCCATGCCGTTGCCGTCGGCGATGTCGGCCAGGACCTCCGGGTCGCCGATGTCGCGGCCGTCGACGAAATAGGCGCGGAACAGGGCCGAGACCACCGGCGTCTGCACGCCCTCCATCTCCGCCCAGTGGATCAGCCGATGCGCATCGACCGTGGACGGTGTCGTCCGGATCGCATCGAGGTTGATCTTCACCCCGGCCTGCTGCGCGTGCTCGGTCACCGGCAGATAGGCCCGCACCGCGCCGTCCTGCCCGCCGAATTTCGTCTCGAGATAGTCGCGCCGGTCCATGCCGCCCTTCGGCATGTCCGGATTGAGCATGAACGGCAGCCAGCGCACCCGGAACGGATGATCGGGCCGCGCCTCCAGGGCGCGGTCGAGGTTGGCCTTGCCGATGTAGCACCACGGGCAGATCGGGTCCGAGAAGATATCAAGCTGGATCATGGGTTTCCCTTCGTTGCCCCGGCTATAGTCGGAATTGCGGGGGATTGCGAGGGTCTGGCCGGTCTCAGAACTGCTCTTTCAACCGCTGCCGCTGCAGCTTTCCATTGGGGTTGCGCGGCAGGGTGTCGACGTGGATCCATGCCCGGGGCTGCTTGTAGCGGGCGATGCGCGCCTCCGCCGCGGCCTTCAGGGCCTCCTCTTCCAGCGCGGTTTCGGCGGTGTAGAAGGCGGCGATGACGCGGACGCCGGGTTTGACCTCCACGTCCGTGACGGCGATTTCCGTGATGCCCGGCAGGCCGGCCAGCGCGGCCTCGACCTCCAGCGGCGAGACACGGTATCCGCCGGCGTTCATCATGTCGTCGGAGCGACCGAGGTAGCGGATCTGTCCGGCCTCGTCCATCACGCCCTTGTCGCCGCTCAGAAACCAGTCGCCCGCGAATTTCTCCGCCGTGGCCTCCGGTGCGCCGATGTAGCCGAGCATCAACCCCGGATCGTCCCGGTGTACGGCGATGACGCCTTCCTCGCCGAGCGGAACCGGCGTCCCGCTCTCGTCGACCAGCGCGACATGGCGGCCCCGCTGCGGCGCGCCGAGGGCGCCGGGTGCATTGGGGCGGGCCGGGGCGGAGGAGATGAAGGTCGAGCACTCCGACATGCCGTAGGCCTCGTAGATTTCGCCGCCCGTGGCGTCGCGCCAGGCCTCCCGCACACTGTCGGGCAGCTTTTCTCCGGCGGCCAGCCCGTGCCGCAGCTTCGGCATCGAGGCCAGCGGGAATTTCAGCATCTGCCGGTAAACCCCCGGCGCGGCGGCGAAAATCGTGGCGTCGTTGCGCTTGAGCAGGAGGCCGAGTTGCGCGGCGTCGGTGCCTGCCGCGGGGATCAGCGCCGTGGCGCCCATGGTCCAGGGGTCCATCAGCCCGGTGCCGAGAGTGAAGGTCCAGTTGAACGCACCCGCGTGCAGCAGCCGGTCGGTGCTCTGCAACCCGTACCAGCCCTCCATCATCATCTGCCGGGCCCAGATCGCGCGGTGGGCATGACCCACGGCGCGGGGCGTGCCGGAGGTGCCGGAGGTGTAGACGATATAGGCGAGCCGCTCCGGATCGCCGAGATCGTAGTCCGCCGGGGGCAACCCGTGCCAGGCTTCGTAGTCCTGCGGTCCGAATGTCGGCACATCAGTCTCGGGGCAGGGCACGCCGTCCCCGCGCAGGATCGCTTTCGGGGTCAGATGCTGCACGATTTTGGTCACTTCGGGCACGGTCAGCTGTGATGAGGTCGGAACCGGCACGATTCCGGCCGCAATCGCGCCGAGATAGGCAATCGGGAAATCCACCGTATTGCCAAGCCGCATCAGTACGATGTCCCCGGGTTTGAGCCCCGCCTGCCGTAGTCCCGTTGCGGTGCCGCGCACCGCTGCGATGAGACGCGCATAGGACCAGCGTTCCGCGCCGGTCGGTTTCAGGATTGCGAGGGCAATCTTGTCCGGTGTCGCGGCACCGGCGGCGAGCACATGGGCGGCGAGGTTGAAGGGCGCGGGGCAGGGGGCAAAGGCCCCCTCGAAAAAGAGAGATACCATGACCGCAAGGCTTAGGCCCACCGCCCCATGCTTGCAAGGGGCCGGGGCGGGCCCTATAGGCTAGGTGCATGACAAAAGACCCCAAATCCCTGATCCGCATCGCGCGCAGTTCCGGCCACGAGCACGGCGCGGAGCCGCTGGACCTCGGCCAGCGTGTGCGCGAGTTGCGCAAGGAAAAGGCCTGGACGCTGGAACAGGCGGCGCGGCAGGCAGGGCTCGCCCGGTCGACGCTCTCGAAGATCGAAAACGGCCAGATGTCCCCGACCTATGACGCGCTCAAGAAGCTCGCCGTGGGCCTGCAGATTTCGGTGCCGCAGCTGTTCACCCCGCCGCAGCAGGAGAAGGTCAACGGCCGCATGACCGTGACCCGGAGCGGCGATGGCCAGAGCCACGCCACGGCGACCTACGAGCACGAATTGCTGGCCGAGACGCTGACGCGCAAGAAGATGCTGCCCTACCGTGCCCGCGTCCGCGCCCGCGCCATGGACGAGTTTGACGGCTGGGTGCGCCACGACGGCGAGGAATTCCTCTACGTCCTGACCGGCGTGATCCGGCTATACACGGAGTTCTACGAACCCGTGGAGATGAAGCGCGGAGACAGCGCCTATTACGACAGCACCATGGGCCACAACGTCATTTCGGTCAGCGAGGAGGATGCGACGATCCTCTGGGTCACCTCGCTGGTCTGACAGCCGGGCCTCAACCGCAGGAGGCGTCCCGAACCTGCGCACTCAGACGTTCGAGCCCGAGGAAATCCTGCAACTCCTCCCGGGCTTCCAGGACGGTCAGGTCATGGCGCTCCGCAAGGTGGCGACTCAGCCCGCCGTGATCCTCCACGAGGCGGGCCAGCTTGCTCTCATCCACAAGCGGAAACCGGCGTTGCAGCCGGGCCAGAAAGTCGGGGGTCAGCACGTTTGACTCGGGAAGTACCATCTACACGTCTCCTTCTCGCTGGAGACGGATGCTGCGGGCAAATTCTGAACAAAAGATGAAGGCCGGGGCATGTTCCCCGGCCTTCCTGCCCCGATTTGGCAGAAAACTCTACCGTTCCGGCAGCAGGCCCCTTGGGCTGAACCGCAGGACCAGCAGCAGGATCACCCCCATGGTGAGCAGCCGCAAGTGCTGTGCGCTGTCCTGCAGGTGCGCCTTGATCGCGGAACCGTCGGCCATGCCGGAGGTGATCACATCCATCAGCCATTGCCCCATGGGCTCCACCTGCACCCAGAGGAACCAGATCAGGAACCCGCCGAGCACCGCGCCGAGGTTGTTGCCGGAGCCGCCGACGATAACCATCACCCAGATCAGGAAGGTATAGCGCAGCGGCTGGTAGGTGCCGGGGGTCAGCTGGCCGTCGAGGGTGGTCATCATCGCCCCGGCAATGCCGCAGATCGCGCTGCCGAGGATGAAGACCTGCAAATGCCGGAAGGTCACGTCCTTGCCCATGGCGCGGGCGGAGACCTCGTTGTCGCGGATCGCCCGCATCATCCGCCCCCAGGGCGAGTTCAGCGCCAGTTGCGCCAGAACCAGCAGGACGATCAGCACGGCGGCGAAGAGCAGCGAATAGCCGAGTTTCACCGTCAGCGTGGACGCGGTCGTCGGATCGAGCCCGAAGCCCGCCGCCGTCTCCACGAACCCGGGATCGTTCTGCAGGTCCACCTCGTAGGGCACGGGCCGGGGCAGGCCGATCACGTTCTTGACCCCACGCGCCAGCCAGTCCTCGTTCTTCATAACGGCGATGACGATCTCCGCGATGCCGAGCGTGGCGATGGCGAGATAGTCGGAGCGCAGGCCGAGCGCCGTCTTGCCGATCACCCAGGCCGCCCCCGCCGCCAGCAACCCGCCCATCGGCCAGGCCAGCAGGACCGGCAGATTGAGGCCGCCGAGATTGCCCTGCAGCGCTGGATTGACCGCCTCGACCGCCTCGACACCGGGATCGAAGACCCAGCGGAACACGAAGAAACCGATGACGAGCACCGCCGCGGTGAGCCAGCCGTTCCGCATCCGGCCCCAGACCAGCACCGCCGCCACGACCGTTGCCGCGCCGAGGACCAGACCCAGCATCACCCGCAGGCCGCCCGCCGCCCAGGCCTCGCCAACCGGCGCGGTGGAGGTCAGCACCACCGCCAGCCCGCCCAAAGCGACAAACCCCATGATCCCGACGTTGAACAGCCCGGCGATGCCCCATTGCAGGTTCACCCCCAGAGCCATCACCGCGCTCACCAGACCCATGTTCAGGATCAAGAGCGCCGCATTCCAGCTCTGCAGCACCCCGGTGCCCACGATCAGCAGCGCTACAGCCGCGAAAAGTCCAATCGTCCGCATGGCTTACACCGCCTTTCCCTTGAACAGCCCGGTGGGCCTGAACAGCAGCACGATCACCAGGATCACGAAGCTGACCGCGAATTTGTAGTCGGTGGACATCAGCTGCACGAGGCCGTCGGGGGCGAGGCTCTCGGGCAGGGCATGGGTCAGCACCTTCTTCCAGGCATAGGTGATGCCGACCTCGCTGAAGGCGATGACGAAACCGCCGGCAATGGCTCCCAGCGGCGAGCCGAGACCGCCGACGATGGCCGCGGCGAAAATCGGCAGGAGAAGCTGGAAATAGGTGAACGGTTTGTAGGACTTGTCGAGCCCGTAGAGCACGCCCGCGATGGTCACCAGCGCCGCCACGATCACCCAGGTCACACGCTCCACCTTCTCCGGATTGATGCCGGACAGGAGCGCAAGGTCTTCGTTGTCGGAATAGGCTCGCATCGACTTGCCCGTGCGGGTCTTGTTCAGGAACCAGAACAGCAGCGCCACGACGATCACCGCCACCACGACCGTCAACGCCTGCGTCGAGCGCAGCGCGAGGCCTTCCTCCAGCCCGGACCATTCCTTGAAATCCCGCGCATTGATCAGGAACCGCGCGCCATCGTCGAAGCGCTGGTCGTCGGGCCCGAGAATGATCCGCGTGATGCCGTTGTAGATGAACATCACGCCAAGCGAGACCATGACAAGGATCACCGGCTTGACTTTCTGTTTTCGGTAGAAGCGATAGACCACCCGATCCGTCCCAAGCACCAGCGCCGCCGTTGCGGCAATGCCGAAGGGGATCGCCAGCAGGGCCGTGGGCAACGGCCCGAGCGAGATCCCCCAGGACTGGAACAGCCAGGTCACGAGGATCACCACCATGGTGCCGAAGGCCATGGTGTCGCCATGGGCGAAGTTGGAGAAGCGCAGGATGCCGTAGATCAGCGTCACCCCCAGCGCCCCGAGCGCCAGCTGGCTGCCATAGGCGATGGCCGGGATCAGCACGAAATTCGCAAGCGCGACGAAGGCGTTGAGCAGGTCCAACGGCGTATTCCTTTCTAACGGCTCAGGTCCGGCCCGAGGGCCAGGTCCTGTTCACAGGTTCCCCGGTGGAAGGTGGGGAAATTCGGATCGGTGCGGGTGGCGACCATGCTCAGTTGCGTGCGGTCGATGGCGAAGCCGCGAAAGCCCTGCTCCATCCGGTCGAGGAAGGATACCACGAAGGGCTCCTCGAAGACCTGCAGGTCGAAAACCTGGCCGTGGAACTTGAGTACGCCTGTCGTCGCACCGGAGTCGTATTCGAAGACATGCGGGTTGGCGAAGTCAGGTTTCACCGTTTTGCAGCCCTTTGAGGTGCACAGCGTTTCGAGATGACAAACGTAGCGCTCCAACGCCTGCGCGGGCAGGGGGGCAAGCAGGCAGAGACCCAGAAGGACCGCTTTCATTCCGCCACCTCGCAGCGCCCGAGGTAGGAAATCACCTGCGGCCCCTCCGCGTAATGCACCGTGTAGCGTGCCGCGCCCTCCGCGCCGATGGTCAGCATGTGCCGCGCATCGAACCCGCCGCCCGAGAGCACATAGGCTCCGGCATCCCGCGCGCCCATCAGGAACACGTCACCGGCCTCCGAGGAGATCATCGCCTCCATCATCAGCGTCGCCTCGTCGAGACCGCCGCCGTGGCCATCCAGCAGGAAGCCAAAGCCACTGTCCTGACAGCCCTCGTCCTCGTAACACTCCGTCGCGAAGGCACAGTTCAGCGCCACGTCCGCCTGCACCGGCGCGGTCTCGACGGTCATCTGCGGCAGCGCTCCGTCCTCGTGCACATCGCCGGGATCGTCTTCGATGATGTCATCGGTGATGGCGTCATCCTGCGCCGAAACGGGTCCCGCCCCGAGGCAAAGCGCGAGCACGCCAACCCCGAGCCAACGGCAGAGCGAACGGTCGCCAGCCCCCTGTTTCTTCTCTTTCCAGATACTCAAATCCGCCCCCGCCACGCGCATCACCCTCCCAGGAAGGAGCGCCGCACCTCGTCATCGGCCAGCAGATCCTTGCCGCTGCCGGTATGCGCGTTCGCCCCCTGAACGAGCACATAACCCTTGTCGGCGATTTCCAGCGCCTGCCGGGCGTTCTGCTCCACCATCAGGATGGAGATGCCCGTCCGCGCCACCTCGATGATGCGGTCGAAGAGCTCGTCCATGACGATCGGGGAGACCCCCGCTGTCGGCTCGTCCAGCATCAGCACCTTCGGCTCGGTCATCAGCGCCCGGCCCACCGCCACCTGCTGGCGTTGCCCGCCGGAGAGTTCCCCGGCTGCCTGAAAGCGCTTCTCCTTCAGGATCGGGAACAGGTCGTAAACCTGCGCCATGGTGCCCCGGAAATCGTCCTCCCGGATGAAGGCACCCATTTCGAGGTTCTCCTCCACGGTCATGGAGGTGAAGATGTTCGAGGTCTGCGGCACGAAGCCCATGCCGTGGCGCACCCGCGCCTGCGGGCTGAGGTCGGTGATGTCCTCGCCGTCGAGCCGCACCGAGCCCTGGCGCAGGTCCAGCATCCCGAACACCGCCTTCATCGCCGTCGACTTGCCCGCGCCGTTCGGGCCGACAATGACGGCGATCTCGCCCTTCTCCACGGCTATCGTGCAGTCATGCAGGATGTCCGGCCCGGACTTGCCATAGCCGCCGGTCATGGCCTCGCCGATCAGGAACGGCCCCGGCCCGCCGGGCCGCGCCGTGCCGCTCCCGCGATAGCCGTCGACCGTACCCATGCCCGCCGCATTGCCAAGGCTCATGTCCCGGTTGCCCCGGTCGTCATATGCGCCTGTCGTCATGCCTTCCGTCCTTCCCGGACCTGTCTCTGAGGCCCGCTCAATCCGCATCATCCTCGCCGAGCCGCAGGCCTGCCAGAACCGCCGCGACTTCCGCCCGATGCATGTCCGTATACTCCCGGCCGATGTTGAACACGACGGCCTGCAAGGAGATGTCCGCCGTCAGCACGATGGTGTTCGCCATCACGAAAGGCGTGCCGTTGAACTCGACGCCGTAGACGAGGGTCTCCCCGGGCCGACCGTCGACTTCGGTTTCCTCGATGCCCAGAACCGGGATGTCCTCGATCATCGCCCCGGTCCCGGCGGCGGCATTCTCCAGAACCGCCTCGCGCAGGAACGCCATGGTGACATCGTCGCGCAGCCCGCTCTCGTCGAGGTACATGTTCACATAGAAGTCGCCCCGCGACAGGAAGCTGGCGAGCGTCTCCGGGTCGTCCGACCGCATCCGCTTCCACTGCCCCTTCTCGCCGCACAGGCTGATCCGCTTCGTCAGCGTCTGACAGCCCGGCTTCGGCTTGAACACGAACTCCCAGGTCCCATCGTCGTAAAGCGCCACCGGCTTGCCATCGACAATCGCCGCGCCCACATGCGCCTGCGCCAAAGCCAACCCGGGACATAGAGCCAGACCAAGGGCAAACAAAGCGCCCAAAGCGTTTCTGGTTAAACCTGAGGCACGCATGCCCTGCCATACTTTGTATTTTCGGGACAGGCGTGCCGCTCGATGGTTCTGGTTAAACCAGAAACGCTGCAGTGCTTCTTTGGTCCTGAAATACCGCGTGGGTTCGACCCGGTCCGCGAAGCGGCAAACGCTCCGGGGGAGCGTTTGAGGGACGGACGGGCGAAGCCCCGGACCGAGCGGAGCTCCAGCGCGCGCCGCAGGCGCGCGACTCCCCGGCGACACGCAGGGCGTGGCGCAACCCCTCATCCCACCTGCTCCTTGTTCTTCAGCCCGGTCCCGAGATAGGCCTCGATCACCGCCTCGTTGGCCTTGATCTCGGCCAGCGTGCCCTCGGCCAGCTTCTTGCCCTCGGCCATGACGATCACCGGATCGCAGATCTTGCCGATGAAATCCATGTCGTGCTCGATCACGCAGAAGGTGTAGCCGCGTTCCTTGTTGAGCCGCAGGATCGTATCGGCGATGGTCATCAGCAGCGTGCGGTTCACGCCCGCGCCAACCTCGTCGAGGAAGACGATCTTGGCGTCGACCATCATTGTCCGCCCGAGCTCCAGCAGCTTCTTCTGCCCGCCGGAGATTGCCCCCGCCGGGTGGTCCGCCAGATGCGAGATGGTCAGGAAGTCCAGCACCTCGTCGGCCTTCGCCCGCAGCGCCCGCTCTTCCTCCGCGATCCGCTTGCGGCCGAACCAGGTGTTCCAGAGGACTTCGCCCGATTGCCCGCCCGGCACCATCATCAGGTTCTCGCGGCAGGACATGCTCGAGAACTCATGCGCGATCTGGAAGGTCCTGAGCAGTCCCTTGTGAAAGAGTTCATGCGGCGGCAGGCCGGTGATCTCCTCGCCATCCATGAACACCCGGCCAGAAGTTGGCGGCAAGGCACCGGCAATCACGTTGAACAGCGTGGTCTTGCCCGCGCCGTTCGGCCCGACCAGGCCGGTGATCGAGCCCTTGGCAATCTCCAGAGACGCGCCATCGACGGCACGGAAGCCACCGAAATGGCGGTGAAGGTTCTCGACCCGGATCACTGTGGCATTATCCCCTGTGCACGGAGCCCTTACAGCGTTTCGCGGAATACCGCATTCAATCCGTATCGCAAAAGTCGCGAGAAAGCGTCAGCGTGACAGCGCTCTTGCGATACCGGTTTTTCCCGAAACGCTCTTTGGACCCTCTTTGCTTATGACGGCGGCGCGGGAATGCCCCGCGCCGCCGGATTGTGCAAGCTCGTTTCCGGGCCGGACCGCTGCGGTCAGTGGTAGCCCACGACCTTCAGCTTGCCGCCCTCGACGGTGTATTCCGCGTAGGACCCGGCGGCCTCGCCCGGGCCGACCAGCTCGACTCCGGTTGCGCCCGCATAGTCGATGTCGCCGCCATTCGCGAGGATTTCCAGACCCTTGGCCAGTTCACCCGGCAGGATCACCTCGCCCGGCGCGTTGGCCACGTCCATGATCTTGCCCGCGTAGTCGCCCGGCTCGGCGGAGCCCGCCGCCGCCATGGCGAGCAGGATCAGCGCCGCGGCGTCATAGCTTTCGCCCGCGTAGACGGCGGTGCCGTCGATGCCCGCCGCCGTCGCCATCTCGGCGAACTTCGGCGCGCCTTCGTTCTCGGAGCCCGCGATGGTGCCGATGGCGCCGTCGATGGCGTCGCCGAAGCGGTCGGTCAGGCTGTCGCCGATCATGCCGTCACCCAGCGCGAAGGTGTCGAAGGCGCCGGTGTCCAGTGCGCCCTGGATGATGCCCGCGCCGCCCTGGTCGACATAGCCCAGCACGACCAGTGCGTCGCCGCCCGCGGAGGCCAGCGCACCAACCTCGGCGGAATAATCGGCCTTGCCGTCCTCATGCGCGGCGGTGATCGTCACCGTGCCGCCGCCCGCGGTGTAATTCTGGTCGAAGGCATCGGCGAAGCCCTTGCCGTAGTCGTTGTTGGTGTAGGTCACCGCAACCGTGTTGATCCCCTTGTCGAGCAGGATCTGCGCCAGCACGGCACCCTGACGTGCATCGGAGGGCGCGGTGCGGAAGAACAGGCCGTTGTCCTCGGCCTCGGACAGCGCCGGGGAGGTGGCGGACGGCGAGATCATCACCATGCCGTTCGGCACGGCGGCGTTGGCCAGAACCGCGCCGGTCACGCCGGAGCAATCCGCACCCATGATGCCCTTGATCCCGTCAGCGGTGATCAGGCGCTCAGCGGCGGCGGTGGCGGCGGCGCTGTCGACACAGGTGCTGTCGGCGCGGACCGGCTCGATCATCGCACCGCCCAGCAGCTTGCCGCTGTCGCTGACTTCCTTCATCGCGATTTCCGCGCCCGCCGCCATGGCGGGGGTCAGGCTTTCGATCGGGCCGGTGAAGCCGAGGATCACGCCAAGCTTGATCGCGTTCCCGTGGCTTTCGGCATGGGCCGCGCCGGCGAGCAGGGCAGTGGCCGCCGTGGCCATCAGCAGTTTTTTCATTGTTGGTCTCCCTTATTGGAACAGCACGTTCTGAACCCGAGCCTATGCGTCAGGTTTGCAAAAGAAAAGAGGGCGCGTGATGGCTGCCGCTTGGTCACAAACGCGTCAGCGCGGCCTTGTCCGGGCGGGCCCTGCGCCCATCTCCTCACGAGGAGGTGAGTGATGATCAGACCGATGATGTTTCTAGGATTGCCGCTGATGGCCGGGGCCGCGACGGCTGGCCCGGTGGAAACGCAGAGCGGACCCTTGCAGGCGGTGCCCGTGATGGACGGGCTCGATACCCCCTGGGCCTTCGACGTGCTGCCGGACGAAACCGTGCTGGTGACGCTGCGGGACGGCGCGCTGCTTGCCCAGAAGGACGGCGCGCGCTGGCAGGTGGCGAATCCGCCGAAGGTCGCCGCGGACGGGCAGGGCGGTCTGCTGGACATCCTCGTGCCCGCCGATTTCGCGCAGACGCGGCAGCTGTTCTTCACTTATTCGAAGCGGCAGGGCATCCGGGGGGCGGGAACCGCCGTGTACCGCGCGACGCTCTCGGAGGACGGGCGCAGCCTGACGCAGGGCGAGACCATCTTCGAGATTGCGCGGGGCACCCGGGGCGGCGTGCACTTCGGCGCCCGCCTGGTGGAATCCCGCGACGGCACGCTCTTCGTCACCATTGGCGACCGGGGCAACGGCGATCAGGCGCAAGACCTGTCCATGCACAACGGCTCGGTGCTGCACATCACGAAGGAGGGCGCTCCGGTGCCGGGCAATCCCTTTGCCGGTACGGACGGGGCACAGCCTGAAATCTGGAGCTACGGCCACCGCAACCCGCAGGGCGCGGCGCTGGACGCGTCCGGCCAGCTCTGGACCGTGGAACACGGCGCACGCGGGGGCGACGAGGTCAACCGCATCGAGAAGGGCGCGAACTACGGCTGGCCGGTGATCTCCTATGGCGTCAACTACAATGGCTCCCCGATCGGCGAGGGCACCGAAAAGGAGGGCATGAAACAGCCGGTGCATTTCTGGGACCCCTCCATGGCCCCCTCGGGCATGACCTTCTTCGAAGGCGGGCCGTGGGATGGCAATGCCTTCATCGGCTCGCTGAAGTTCGACTACATCGCGCGGCTGGCCGGAGACCCGCTGCGCGAAGTGGAACAGATCAGCAGCCCCGAGACGGGCCGCGTGCGCGACGTGGCGCAGGGGCCGGACGGTCGGCTGTGGTTCCTGTCGGTGCAGGACGGCGCACTCTACCGGTTGGAGTGACCGGCACGCCAACCCGCCGGATTTCTCTTTTCCGGCAAGAGGCTTCGTGGCAGCATGGCGGCAGATTCAATCCAATGGAGTTGCCCCCATGCGCATTCTGTCTGCCCTTTGCCTTGCCGCTCTGACCTGTGCCACACCACTCGCCGCGCAGGAGCGAGAGCCGATTTTCGGCAGCTATGACGAGATGCGGGGAACCATGGACGACCTGCTCGTCACCCGCCAGATGCAGGAGCTGATGATCCGTTTCGGCGGGGCGGACGAGATGACGGTGGCGCAGCTCGACGACCTCGACGCGACGGTGGAGCGGCTCTACCCGCAGGACTTCGCCAATGTCGCCGTCCTGCGCCGGGCGCAGCATGAGAACGGCTTTGCGCAGGAGTTGATCGCCTACTGGACCGGCACGAACTACCTCTATGCCTATGTGTTCTACCACGACACCGGCAGCGAGGTGATCTCGATCAACTTCCGGTTCAACAGCGATTTCATCAAGCTGAACGAGTTGTTCTGAAGCCCCGGCTCCCGAGGAGAGAGGTTTCGCCGCGCGGGCGCGCGGCGACCGGGGGCCTGTCCTGGGGACAGGCGGGGGCTCTGCCCCCGTCGTGGCCTGCGGCCTCTCCCCCCGCGGTATTTGCGGACCAAAGAAGGGCAGGGCGCGGCTGGTTCAGGCGGGCCGTGGCAGGGTGTAGACGGCCGTGTCGCACCAGGTGGTTCCACCGTAGAGGAAATCCTGTTGCCGCAGGGCCGTGCGGGTGAAGCCGAAGCGGTCCAGCAGGCGGATCGACGCGGCATTGCGCGGATCCAGTTCGGCGAGGATCGCGGGCATCTGCGGGAAGCGGGACCAGCAGCGCGGGAGGATTGCCGCCAGCGCCTCGGTCATCAGGCCCTGTCCCCAGGCGTCCGGGTGCAGGATGTAGCCCAGCTGCGGCGCACGCCACAGCCCGGCCTTGCCGATGCAGCGCCCCTCGAACTCCAGCACGTAGTCTTCGCGCTGCGTCCGGTTCGGAGCCATAAGCTCGTCCAGCACGGCGCGGGTTTCAGCGATGTCGCCATGGGCCGGGCGGTCCCAATAGCGCATCGCCCGGGGGTCGCCGAAGATCGCGTGCAGGTCCGCAAGATCGCTCTCGCGGGCGTCGCGGAGCAGCAGGCGGGCGGTCCGGATCATCGCCGCCCCCCGCCTTGCCGCGCCTCACACCGACAGGCGCGTGGCGTGCGCCCCGCGCTCGCGATACGGGGTCGTGTTGTAATGCGCCCGGTAGCATTTCGAGAAATGCGAGGGTGAGGCGAAGCCGCAGGCCAGCGCCACGTTGATCACGCTCATGTCGGTCTGCATCAGCAGGTTGCGGGCCTTCTGCAGCCGCAGTTCCATGTAATAGCGCTTCGGCGAGCGGTTTAGGTAGCGGCGGAACAGCCGTTCCAGCTGCCGGGTCGACATGCCGACGTCCTGCGCCAGGATCGACGGCGAGATCGTCTCCTCGATATGCGCTTCCATCTGCTGGATCACCTGGCTCAACTTCGGGTGGCGCACGCCGATGCGGGTCGGCACGGAGAGCCGCTGGGTGTCCTGATCCGTGCGGATGGAGCTGTAGATCTGCTGGTCCGCCACCGCATTGGCCAGTTCCTCGCCATGATCGTTGGCGATCACCTGCAGGAACAGGTCGATGGAGGAGGTGCCCCCGGCGGTGGTCAGCCGGTTGCCGTCGATGGTGAAGACCGACTTGGTGAGGATGACCTCCTCGAACTCCTCGGAAAAACTGTCCTGATTCTCCCAGTGGATCGTCGCCCGCTTGCCATCCAGAAGCCCGGCCTTGGCCAGCGAGTAGGCCGCGGTACATAGCCCGGCCACGCTGACACCCTTGCGGGCCTCGCGCCGCAGCCAGTTCAGCAGCTTCTTCGTCGTGGCATCCTGGACGTCCGCGCCGCCGCAGACCACCACGGTGTCCCCGCGGCTCAGCTCTTCGAAGCCGCCTTCCAGCTTGAACTCGGTGCCGGTGGAGCATTTGACCGTGTCGGCGCTCTCGCCCAGAAGCACCCATTCGTACAGGCGTTTGCCCGACATGCGGTTCGCCAGGCGCAGGCAGTCGATCGCCGCCGCGAAACTCAGCAGCGTGAAGTTCTCGAGCAGAACGAAGACGAAGCGGCGCGGCTTGTCCGGGACGTCGTCCAGTTCGACGATCTGGCGCTTGGGCGATGGCAGCAACGTACGGCATCCTTTCAGGGGTTTGCGACAGCCAGTGTCGCATCTTGCGCCGAAGACAAGGGCACAAACCCGCTCCCGGCGTCAAGGGAGTGCGCGCAGACAGCGCAATTTCGGTGTTGGGCCTGCCGATTCCTTTCTGTATAGAGCGGTCACGTTATCGCTCACGACACATAATATCGCAAAGAACCCGGAGAAGACCAATGACCGAGTGGCACAAATCGACCTGGCGCAGCAAGCCGCGGGTACAGATGCCCGACTATACGGACGAGGCCGCGCTGAATGCCGTCGAGGCACAGCTCTCCAAGTATCCGCCGCTGGTCTTTGCGGGTGAGGCGCGCTCGCTCAAGGGGCATCTGGCGGCGGCCGGGCGCGGGGAGGCTTTCCTGTTGCAGGGTGGCGATTGCGCCGAGGCCTTCGACCAGTTCAGCGCGAACGCGATCCGCGACACCTTCAAGGTGATGCTGCAGATGGCGATGGTGCTGACCTACGGCGCCAAGGTGCCGGTGGTGAAGGTGGGCCGCATGGCGGGGCAGTTCGCCAAGCCGCGCTCCGCACCGACGGAGGTGATCGACGGCGTCGAGCTGCCGAGCTACCGGGGCGACATCATCAACGAGCTGGCCTTCACCCCCGAGGCCCGCATCCCGAACCCGCAGAAGATGCTGCAGGCCTACACCCAGGCCGCCGCGACGCTGAACCTGCTGCGGGCCTTCTCGCACGGCGGTTACGCCGACGTGCACCAGGTGCACCAGTGGACGCTGGGCTTCACCGACCGCGAGGGCGCCGAGAAATACCGAGAGATGGCGGGCCGGATCACCGACACGCTCGACTTCATCAAGGCGGCGGGGGTCTCCGGCGAGCAGGCGCATACGCTGCAGGTGGTGGACTTCTACACCAGCCATGAATCGCTGCTGCTGGAGTACGAGGAGGCGCTGTGCCGCAACGACTCGACCTCCGGCAAGTGGCTGGCGGGCTCCGGCCACATGATCTGGATCGGCGACCGCACGCGGCAGCCGGACGGGGCGCATGTGGAATTCGCCCGCGGCGTGCTGAACCCGATCGGGCTCAAGTGCGGCCCGACTACCACCGCCGAGGACCTCAAGGTGCTGATGCAGAAGCTCAACCCGGCCAACGAGGCGGGCAAGCTGACGCTGATCGCCCGGTTCGGCGCGGGCAAGGTGGCCGAGCACCTGCCGCGCCTGATCAAGGCGGTGCAGGAGACCGGCGCGAATGTCACCTGGGTCTGCGACCCGATGCACGGCAACACCATCAAGTCGGCCACCGGGTACAAGACCCGGCCGTTCGACGCGGTCCTCAAGGAAGTGCGCGACTTCTTTGCCGTTCATGCGGCGGAGGGCACCATCCCGGGCGGCGTGCATTTCGAGATGACCGGCCAGGACGTGACCGAATGCACCGGCGGCGTGCGGGATGTGACGGAGGAGGATCTCTCCGACCGCTACCACACCGCCTGCGATCCGCGCCTCAACGCGTCGCAGTCGCTGGAACTGGCCTTCCTCGTGGCCGAGGAACTGACCAACCGCCGCAAGGTGGCGCAAGAGGCGGCCAACGGCTGACGCTGGCCCTCTGCGAGAAGAACAGCCCCGCCGCGCCGGTCGCGGCGGGGTTTTTTGTTGGGCAAGGCGTTTCGGGTGCTATCCTGTCGGCGGGTGTCGTGTTTCCGGAGGCCGATCATGTCCAGACTGTTCCTGCTTGTCCCGCTGTTCCTCGCCTGTCCCGTTGCCGCGCAGGATGGCCCGTCCTTCGACTGCTCCAGAGCAGGCAGCACGGTCGAGACGCTGATCTGCGCCGATCCCGCGCTGGCCGCGCTCGACCGGGCGGTGGCGGCGCAGTATGCGGCGGCGCAAGACGCCGTGGCGTCCGACCCCGCGGGCCTCGATACGCTGCGTGCGGTGCAGCGCGGCTGGATCAAGGGCCGCGACGATTGCTGGAAGGCGGCGGACCTGCGCGCCTGCGTCGAGCAGAGCTACCTGATGCGGGAGGGCGAGCTTGTGGCGCTCTACCTGCTGGACGAGGCGAGCGCGGTGGTCACCTGGACCTGTGACGGCAATCTGGCGAACGAGGTCGTGACGTGGTTCTTCGAAACCACCCTCCCGAGCGTCCGCTTCGAGCGCGGCGACAGCGTGGACGCGGGGCATGTGGCGATCTCCGGATCGGGCGCCCGCTACGAGGGCAGTTTCGGCCGGGAAATCTG
This sequence comes from Tropicibacter sp. S64, assembly GCF_049803835.1. NCBI lineage: Bacteria > Pseudomonadati > Pseudomonadota > Alphaproteobacteria > Rhodobacterales > Roseobacteraceae > Tropicibacter > Tropicibacter sp. S64. The sequence continues at coordinate 46,846 of NZ_JBNAGK010000009.1, forward strand.
GATCAAGGGCGACGAGGCCCTGTATACGGAGCCGGATGGCACGCAACTGAGCTGCGTGGCAAACGGCTGACCCGCACCGTGCCATGACCCTGTGAAATCACGAAAAAACGGGCCCGGATTTCTTCCGGACCCGCAGCAAGGACAGCCCACACCTGACGCCCGTGGGCCGTTCGGTCGTCACATCAATCGTCGTTCGAGACCACCAGCCGCAGGTGGCCGCGCTGCGCGAGCGGCTTGCGTGCGGGCTTTAGGGTGTCGAAGCGGGCAGGGCGCTCGGCAAGACCCGGATTCGCCTCCACCGGCTTCGGCGCGGACAGGCGCGGCAACGGCGCACGCTCGCCCTGCTCGGCCGGGGACAGGCTCCGGGGCTTGCCCGGGTTCGCCATCTTCAGCGCCGGCTTCACGTCCATGCTGACGATGGTGAACCGGCGCGGAGTGCGGCCGATGCGGCCCTGGCTGATCAGCGCCCCGAGCGCGCGGCTGACATCGCCGAAATCCGAGCGCAGCGGCAGGATCACCATATGCGCCTCCATGTCGGGCTTGCCGAAGCCACCCTCGGCCTTCAGCTCGATGTGCACGATGGCCTGATCGGTGAACAGCGCCTCGATGGCGGTGCCGAACTGCTCCCGGTCGCGCGGCGCGATCAGCGTCGACAGCGGCATTCCGGAAATCTGCATCCCCATCAGGTCGCTCAGGTGCGTGCCCGCCACGCGGACCTTGCCCATGGTCGGCGCGATGCGCTCCATCAGGAAGGCGTTCTCCAGAGCACTCTCCATGCCGCGCGGATCGACCTGGCTGCGCAGCGGGATCTGATCCTCGCCGCACAGGCCGAGCCAGTAGCTCTCGACCGCCCGAATGGGGGCCATCCGCCGCGCCTTTTCACGATCCGTCATCGAAACCACGTCCCGATCCTCGCCGCCATTGCCAAACATGTCTTCGCTCCTGGTCTGTCTTGTCCGGCAGGAGCCCCCTTCCGCCTGGATCATGTAATCATTCTTGCTGAAACATTACTAGCATGACGCGGTCTCAATTTCGCCCCATTTGTGACCAAGAGGTTAACGCCGCGCTAAACGGAAAGGTTTTCAGTGACTTGTGCATGGTTTCATAATAGTGCCGGATTCCAATGCGTTAACCTTTCTTAACAACGGCGAGGCTTGTCACGGGCCTGTACGGGGGGTACGCCGTTGCAACCATGGGAAGGAGGCCGGAATGCGGCAGTCGATGACGGGATTTGCCTCGGTGCAGGGGGAGGGGCTGGGACTCACCTGGACCTGGGAGCTGCGCGGGGTCAACGCCAAGGGGCTCGATCTGCGGTTGCGCCTGCCGGATTGGGTCGACGGGCTGGAAGCCGGCGTGCGGGCGCGACTCGGGGCATCGCTGCAACGGGGCAACGTGCAGGTGAACCTGCGCCTGACCTCCGCCCATGAGGAGGGCGCGCTGCGGCTCGACGAGCCGCAGTTGGCGACGGTGCTCGACGCCATGATGACCATCGAACAGGCGGCCATGTCGCTCGGCCTCTCGCTCGCCCCTTCCACCGCCGCCGACATCGTCGCGCTGCGCGGGGTGCTGACCGCCGAGGCGGCGGACACCGAGCAGGAAGCGCTTCTGGCCTGGCTGCTGCAGGACTTCGACACCGCTCTGACGGATTTCCTGCGGATGCGCCAGGCGGAGGGCGGCAAACTCGCCGAAGTGCTGACGCGCCAGACGGACGAGATCGCCGCGCTGGTGGAGGAGGCCGAAGCCCGCGCCGCCGAACGCGCCCCGGCGCAGGCGGAGCGGCTCCGCGCCCAGCTTGCCCGCGTCCTGGAGAATACCGACGGGCTGGACGAGAGCCGCATCGCCCAGGAACTGGCGCTGCTGGCGGTGAAGGCGGACGTGACCGAGGAGATCGACCGCCTGCGCGCCCATGTCGCCGCCGCCCGCGATCTGCTCGCCGCCGACGGCGCGGTCGGGCGAAAGCTCGACTTCCTCATGCAAGAGTTCAACCGGGAGGCCAATACGCTCTGTTCCAAATCCGGCGACGCGGCGTTGACCACCACCGGGCTTGCACTCAAGACGGTGATCGAACAGTTGCGCGAGCAGGTGCAGAACGTGGAATGAGACAGAGAAGGAACAGACAATGATCAAGCGGCGCGGCCTTCTCATCATCCTGTCCTCGCCCTCCGGCGCTGGCAAGTCGACGCTCTCGAAGCGGCTGCTTGCCTGGGACGACAGCCTGACCTTCTCGGTCTCCGCCACCACCCGCGCCCCGCGCCCGGGCGAGATCGACGGGCAGGATTACCACTTCATGACGCCAAACGCCTTCAAGCGGGCGGTGGCCGAGGACGGCATGCTCGAACATGCCCACGTCTTCGGCCACTTCTACGGCTCGCCGCGCCAGCCGGTGCAGGAGGCCATCGACGCCGGGCGCGACGTGCTCTTCGACATCGACTGGCAGGGCGCGCAGCAGATCCGCAACTCCGCCCTTGGCCAGCACACCCTGTCGATCTTCATCCTGCCGCCCTCGATCCCGGAACTGCACCGCCGCCTGGTCAGCCGCGGGCAGGACAGCATCGAGACCATCTCGAAGCGGATGCAGAAAAGCTGGGACGAGATCAGCCACTGGGGCAGCTACGATTACGTTCTGGTCAACGACGACCTTGACCGCACCTTCGAAGACCTGAAAACCATCGTCAGCGCCACCCGCCTGCGCCGCCTGCAACAGCCGATGCTGGTGAACCACGTGCGCAAGTTGCAGACCGAATTCGAGGAGTTGTCATGACATTGTATTCTCTGGATGGCATTGCGCCTGACATCGCCGAAGACGCCTGGGTCGCGCCGGATGCCAAGGTGATCGGCAAGGTGGTGCTGGAGGCGGGCGCGAGCGTCTGGTTCGGCTGTACCTTGCGCGGCGACAACGAGGAGATTCGGGTCGGCGCGGGCTCGAACGTGCAGGAGAACGTGGTGTGTCACACGGACATGGGCTATCCGCTGGTCATCGGGCCGGGCTGCACGATCGGCCACAAGGTCATGCTGCATGGCTGCACGATCGGAGAGAACACGCTTGTGGGCATGGGGGCGACGATCCTGAACGGCGCGAAGATCGGCAAGAACTGTCTGATCGGCGCCGGGGCGCTGGTGACCGAGGGCAAGGAGATCCCGGACGGCTCGCTGGTGATGGGCATGCCGGGCAAGGTGGTGCGGCAACTGGACGAGGCGGCCATCGAGGGGCTGCGCAGGTCGGCACAAGGCTACCAGCGCAACGCGCAGCGCTTCGCCAAGGGCCTGCGCGCGCTTTGAGAGGGGCGAAAATTTTTCGGGGCAAAAATTTTCTTCGGGGCTCCGCCCGTTCAACCCTCAAACAGTCCACTGGACTGTTTGCCGCTGCGCGGGCCGGGTTTCACCCCGTGGTATTTCCGGACCAAAGAAGACCGGCGCAGCGCCCGGTTTTCCCTGGCGGTTTCGGGATTGAACGGGTGATCTGAGCCATGCCGACACAAGACTATCTTGCCGCCCTGCCGCTGCCCGCGCTGCTGATCCGTGCCACCGAGCGGGTGGCGGGGGTCAATGACGAGGCGACCCGGCTGCTGGGCGAAGGTCTGATCGGACGGCATTTCATCACCGCCCTGCGCCAGCCCGCACTGCTCGATGCCATCGAGGCCTGCCTCTTGCGGCGGGAGCGGCGGGAGGCGGAATATCTGACGAAGGATGGCGATCAGGACACGACCTACCGGGTCTCCGTGCGCCCGGTGCCGCTCGACGAGGGGGGATTCGGCGCTCTGTGCTGTTTCCAGGACGTCACGCATCTGGAACAGTCCGACCGCATCCGCCGTGATTTCGTCGCCAACGTCAGCCACGAGTTGCGCACGCCCCTGACGGCCATCATGGGGTTCATCGAAACGCTGAAAGGCCCGGCGGCCAATGACGCCCCGGCGCGGATGCGCTTTCTCGACATCATGGATCGCGAGGCGGCGCGGATGAACCGGCTGGTCGGCGACCTGCTCTCGCTCAGCCGGGTGGAGCAGGAGGAGCGCGTCCGGCCCACGACCCGGGTCGATCCCGCCGATCTGATCCGCGGCACGCTGCACGGGCTGGCGCCGCTGGCGGAGGAGGCGGGGGTGACGCTGGCCTCGGAACTGCCGGAACGGGCCTTCGAGATCGCCGGGGACAGCGACCAGCTGCGGCAGGTACTGACCAACCTGATCGAGAACGCGATCAAGTACTCCGGGCAGGGCAGTTTCGTCACCGTCCGCCTGACCGCGCCGGAGTTCCGCCCGCGTCTGCGCTGCGAAGGGGTGCGGATCGAGGTGGCGGACACCGGCCCGGGCATCGACCCGCTGCACCTGCCGCGCCTGACCGAGCGATTCTACCGCGTCGACAGCCACCGCTCGCGCGAGAAGGGCGGCACCGGGCTTGGCCTCGCCATCGTCAAACACATCGTCTCCCGCCACCGTGGCCGCATGACGGTGGAAAGCACCCTTGGCAAGGGGACGAGCTTCTCGGTGATTCTGCCGGTCGGGTGACAGGAAGGTTTGCCCGGCCTGGGCTGCGGCCGGTCGGGGCAGGGCGGGGCCATATCCGCCATTTCGCAACGGTGGGCTGCGCGTCCGGCCATCCCTGTCAACCGCAGCGGCAGCCCGTGCGCGGCCGGACCATGGCTCCCGCTACGTCAGCCGAAGAACCGCCCGAAAATCGCGCCTTGTCATGAAACTGTTACATGACTGTCACAAAAGCATTGCGCGCGGTCCTTAGGACGCCCCTCAAGGCGGCATCAAGGGGATGGCCGTCACGAGACTTCAGGAGTTCGACATGAACATCAAGCTCACCGCTTCCGTGCTGGCCATCGCGGCCGCAGCCACCTCCGCCGCAGCCCGTGACAACGTGCAGGTTGCCGGGTCCTCCACCGTGCTGCCCTATGCCTCCATCGTGGCCGAAGCCTTCGGCGAGAACTTCGACTTCCCGACCCCGGTCGTGGAATCCGGCGGCTCCTCGGCTGGCCTCAAGCGCTTCTGCCAGGGCGTCGGTGAAGAGCACACCGACATCGCGAACGCCTCCCGCGCCATCCGCGAGAAGGAAATCGCCGCCTGTGCCGAGAACGGCGTGACCGACATCATCGAAGTGCGCATCGGCTATGACGGCATCGTCTTCGCTTCCCAGCTGAACGGCCCGGCCTACACCGCCTTCACCCCGTCCGACCTGTTCAACGCCCTCGCGCCGAAGGTCGTGAAGGACGGCGCGCTGGTCGACAACCCCTACACCAAGTGGTCCGACTTCAACGCCGACCTGCCGAGCGAAGAGATCCTCGCCTTCATCCCGGGCACCAAGCACGGCACCCGTGAAGTCTTCGAAGAGAAGGTGATCGCGGCGGGCTGCGAAGCCACCGGCGCCCTGGAAGCCATGATCGCTTCCGGCATGTCCGAAGACGACGCGGAAGATGCCTGCCTCGCCGTCCGCACCGATGGCCGCTCCGTGGACATCGACGGCGACTACACCGAGACCCTCGCCTCCATCGACGCCAACGCCAACGCCATCGGCGTCTTCGGCCTCGCGTTCTACGAGAACAACACCGACAAGCTGAAAGTGGCCACGATGTCCGGCGTCGAGCCGACCACCGAGACCATCGCCGCCGGTGACTACCCGGTCTCCCGCCCGCTGTACTTCTACATCAAGAAGGCCCACATCGGCGTGATCCCCGGCCTGAAAGAGTACGCCGAGTTCTTCGTCTCCGACGAGATCGCCGGCCCGGACGGCCCGCTCGCCGAGTATGGCCTCGTCTCCGACCCGGAACTGGCCGCGACCCAGGCCAAGGTGGCTGACGAAGTGACGATGAACGAAGGCATGTAAGCCTTCCCGGGCCCTCCGGCCCGAACAATTCGGGGGCGGCACATCCCGCCGCCCCCTTTCTTTTTCCGACCCTTCTCAAGATCAACCAGACCGCAAGCAAACGGGGGGCATATGCCTTTACTCTGGCTCATCGTCATCGTGTTCGGGATCGCGGCCGCAGGATACATCCTGGGCCGCGCTCGTGCGCTCGGCTCCGCCGGTGGAGAGATCCGCCAGATGCATTCGCTCCCGAGCTACTACGGCTCCAACGTCGCGATGAAGGTTCTGGCGCCCTCGCTTCTGCTGCTGCTGATCTGGCTCGTGGTCCAGCCGGTCTGGATCAACATGTCGGTCTCCGGCATGATCCCCGAGGGCGAAATCGCCGAGGGCTCCAATCTCGGGCTGGTGATGGCCGAGGTGCGCCGCACAGCCGATGGCCTCGACGCGGCCACCGCCGCCGGGCTGATGACGCAGACCGTGGCGAACGGCAGCGATCCCGTGGCCGTGACCGAAGGGCTGAAAGACGCCGGGCAGATCGTCACCTCCGACCTGACGCCCGCCGTCCTGAGCGCCGCGCAAGCGTACCGTGCCGAGCAGGCCTTTGCCCATCTGGTCATGGTCATTGCGGTGCTCGCCGTCGCGGGGCTCGGGTTCCTGTGGGGCATGAAGGAGGCGCATTTCGACTTCCGCGCCCGCAACACCGTCGAGAAGGGCATCAAGACGCTGCTCATCGCCGCCGCCTCCATCGCGATCCTGACCACCATCGGCATCGTGCTGTCTCTGATCTTCAACACCATTGAATTCTTCCGCCTTTACCCGGCTGCGGATTTCTTCACCCTGCTGGAGTGGGCTCCGAGTTTCTCCGGTCGTGGCGGCTCCTCCGCCCTGGGCATCCTGCCGCTGCTCTGGGGCACGCTCTACATCTCGTTCGTGGCACTGGTCGTCTCGGTGCCCATCGGCCTGTTCGCCGCCGTCTACCTCAGCGAATACGCCGGGCCGAAGATGCGCGCGATTGCCAAGCCGCTGCTGGAAGTTCTGGCCGGCATCCCGACCATCGTCTACGGCCTCTTCGCCCTGCTGACCATCGGGCCGATCCTGCTCGCGGTCTTTGGCGACGACGGCCTCGGCTGGATGCAGGGGCAGCGGGCTGTAATGACCGCGGGCATTGCCATGGGCATCATGCTGATCCCCTTCGTCTCGTCGCTCTCGGATGACATCATCAACGCTGTACCGCAGTCGCTGCGCGACGGCTCCTACGGGCTTGGCGCGACCAAATCCGAGACCATCAAGCAGGTGATCCTGCCCGCCGCCCTGCCGGGCATCGTCGGCGCGATCCTGCTGGCCGCCTCCCGCGCCATCGGCGAGACCATGATCGTCGTGCTCGGGGCAGGGGCCGCGGCCCGGCTCTCGCTCAATCCCTTCGAGGCCATGACCACCGTGACCGCCAAGATCGTCAGCCAGCTGACCGGCGACAGCGACTTTGCCTCGCCCGAGGCGCTCGTTGCCTTCGCGCTCGGCATGTCGCTCTTCGTCATCACCCTCGGCCTCAATGTCATCGCGCTCGCCATCGTGCGCAAATACCGGGAGCAGTACGACTGATGACCGACGCAACCATCAATCCCGCGCCGAAGCGCCATGGTGCGCTGACCGCCGCCGACGCACGCACTGCGAAACGCAACGCCGCCGAGAAGCGCTTCCAGATGTACGGCCTTGCCGCCATCGGCGCCGGTCTGTTCTTCCTCGTGGTGCTGCTGGTCTCCATCCTCGGCTCCGGTGTCGGCGCCTTCCAGCAGACCTTCATCACCGTCCCGGTCCACCTCGACGAAGCCAAGCTCGACAAAAAGGGCAACCGCGATCCGGCGGACCTCGCCAAGGTCTCGACCTTCGGCTATGGCCCGCTGATCGAGCAGGCCATCCTCGCCGCGGTGCAGGACGCGGGCATCGAGACACCGCTGCAGAAGTCCAAGGACATGAAGGCGCTGCTTTCCGCATCCGCCGCCGCGCAGGTGCGCGACGTGGTGCTGGCGAACCCGGAGCTGATCGGCCAGACCGTGGAATTCCGCATCCTCGCCGCCTCCCGCGTCGACGGCTACCTCAAGGGCCGGGTGCAGCGCGAGGACGTCGCCCGCGACAAGAACATCGACGCCGAACACCTCGACCTGACCGACGCCATGCGCGAGGCCGGGCTGGTGAAGAAATCCTTCAACCTCGACTTCATCTTCGGGGCCGACGCGTCCGAGTCGCGCCCGGAACAGGCCGGCATCGGCGTGTCGATGCTGGGCAGCTTCTTCATGATGATCGTCGTGCTGGTGCTGTCGCTGCCCATCGGCGTCGCCGCGTCCATCTATCTCGAAGAATTCGCGCCGCAGAACCGCTGGACCGATCTGATCGAGGTCAACATCTCCAACCTCGCCGCCGTGCCCTCCATCGTTTTCGGCATCCTCGGCCTTGCCGTCTTCATCCAGTTCGCCCACCTGCCGCAATCCGCGCCGCTGGTCGGCGGTCTCGTGCTGACGCTGATGACCCTGCCCACCATCATCATCTCGACCCGCGCCTCGCTCAAGGCGGTGCCGCCGTCGATCCGCGACGCGGCCCTCGGCATCGGCGCGTCGAAGATGCAGGCGACCTTCCACCATGTGCTGCCGCTGGCCATGCCGGGCATCCTGACCGGCACCATCATCGGCCTTGCGCAGGCGCTGGGTGAAACCGCGCCGCTGCTGCTGATCGGCATGGTCGGCTATATCGCCACCAACGTGCCGGACGGCATCGCCGCCGGATTCCTAGCGCCGAACTCCGCCATGCCGGCGCAGATCTACGAATGGGCCAAACGGGCCGACCCGGCCTATTACGAACGCGCCTGGGGCGGGATCATCATCCTTCTGGTCTTCCTGCTGACCATGAACCTCATCGCCATCATCCTGCGCCGCCGTTTCGAGCGCCGCTGGTAAGAGAATGCACGCCGCGGGCGCGACGACTTTGAGCACCGCCGGCAAAGGAGTTACCATGATGTACGACGCACCGCTATTTACGGAGAAAGACGTGACCGCAAAAGACATCAAGATCGGCGCGCGCGGCGTCCAGGTCTGGTACGGCGACACCCACGCCATCAGGGACGTGGATGTCGACATCGAGGACAAGACCGTCACCGCCTTCATCGGCCCCTCGGGCTGTGGCAAGTCGACCTTCCTGCGCACGCTGAACCGGATGAACGACACCATCGACATCTGCCGAGTCGAAGGAAAGATCGAGCTCGACGGCGAGGACATCTATGACAAGCGCGTCGACCCGGTGCAGCTGCGGGCAAAGGTCGGCATGGTCTTCCAGAAGCCGAACCCCTTCCCGAAGTCGATCTACGACAACGTCGCCTACGGCCCGCGCATCCACGGTCTGGCCAAGAACAAGGCCGAGCTTGACGACATCGTCGAGAAGGCCCTGCGCCGCGGTGCCATCTGGAACGAGGTCAAGGACCGTCTGCACGCCCCGGGCACCGGCCTCTCCGGCGGCCAGCAGCAGCGGCTGTGCATCGCCCGCGCCGTTGCCACCGAGCCGGAAGTGCTGCTGATGGACGAGCCGTGCTCCGCGCTCGACCCCATCGCCACCGCGCAGGTCGAGGAGCTGATCGACGAGTTGCGCCAGCAGTATTCCGTGGTCATCGTGACCCACTCCATGCAGCAGGCCGCCCGCGTCAGCCAGAAGACCGCCTTCTTCCACCTCGGCAACCTTGTCGAATACGGCGAGACCGCGACCATCTTCACCAACCCCTCGGACCCGCGTACCGAAAGCTACATCACCGGACGGATCGGATAAGCCATGCAGGACAAGACCCAGCACATCTCCTCCGCCTTCGACCGCGATCTCGAAGGCATCCAGGCCAAGATCCTCAAGATGGGCGGTCTGGTGGAGGTCGCCATCCGCGACGGCGCCATCAGCCTCGACACCGGCGATCTCGACCTGGCGGACAAGACCCGCAAGGGCGACAAGGCGATCGACGCCATGGAGGAGGCCCTCAACGAGGAGGCCGCCCGCGTCATCGCGCTCCGCGCCCCCACCGCCATCGACCTGCGGGTGATCCTCTCGGTCATGCGCATGTCCGCCAACCTCGAACGCATCGGCGATCTGGCCAAGAACATGGCCAAGCGCACCTCCGTACTCGCGGAGATGCCGAAAATCGACGGTGCCACCCAGTCGCTGCGCCGCATGGCGCGCGAGGTCGAGCTGATGCTCAAGGACGCGCTCGACAGCTATATCCAGCGCGACGAGGCGCTGGCGCTCGATGTCATCAGCCGCGACACCGAGATCGACCAGATGTACAACACGCTGTTCCGCGAGTTCCTGACCTTCATGCTGGAGGACCCGCGCAACATCACCGCCTGCATGCATCTGCACTTCATCGCCAAGAACGTCGAGCGCATGGGCGACCACGTCACCTCCATCGCCGAGCAGGTCGTCTTCCTCACCACCGGGCGCAAGCCCGAGGACCCGCGCGACAAGCTGGACACCACCTCGACGAACGCCACGCTCAGCACGCCGCTGAAGGACTGACAGGGGAGCCGCATCCATGTCCGATCAACCCACCGTGCTTCTGGTCGAAGACGAACCCGCACAGCGCGAGGTGCTGCGCTACAATCTGGAGGCCGAGGGCTTCCGGGTCGTGCCGGCGGAGAACGGCGAGGAGGGGCTTGTCCTGATGGACGAGGAAAACCCCGACGTGATCGTGCTGGACTGGATGCTGCCCAAGGTTTCCGGGATCGAGGTCTGCCGCCAGCTCAAGACCCGTCCCGAAACCCGGGGCGTGCCGATCATCATGCTCTCGGCGCGGTCCGAGGAGGTGGACAAGGTGCGTGGGCTGGAGACAGGGGCGGATGACTACGTGGTCAAGCCCTACTCGGTGATCGAACTCATGGCCCGCGTCCGGGCGCAGCTGCGCCGGGCGAGGCCCGCAGCCTCCGGACTGGTGCTGGAATACGAGGACATCCGCCTCGATTCCGGATCGCACCGCGTGACCCGGGGCGAGGACGCGCTGAAACTCGGCCCCACGGAGTTCCGCCTGCTGTCGACCTTCATGGAAAAGCCGGGCCGCGTCTTCACCCGCGAGCAACTACTCGACCGGGTCTGGGGCCGCGACATCTATGTCGACACAAGGACCGTCGACGTGCACGTGGGCCGTCTGCGCAAGGCGCTGTGCAAACACGGCGGCGAAGACCCGCTCCGTACGGTGCGCGGGGCAGGCTACGCGCTCGGGTAGGGCGGAACCGGATCCTTTCAAAGGATCCGGACCGAATTCTTGCGAAGAATTCGGCACCATTAACAAATTGTGACGCAACGTCAGGGCCTCATCGCCCATGGTATCGGTACCATGAATGATGCCCGGACCCAAATCTGTACGAAACTCGCAGAGAATCGTACCAAACTCCGGGCGTCGCGTGTGACGGGTGCGTTAACCTCTTGGTCCTGCGGCACCGGAAGCCACAAGAACTGGCCGTTGCAGGGCAACGCGCAGTGCGTTACCCCACCGCGCGCTCCGTTGATCCGGTCGGTTCTCGCGCAGAGATTAACCCGCCAGCTGGCAGATCCGCCGCACCGCCGCCGCGTAGCCTTCGGTGCCGAGACCGGCGATCACACCGTCGGCCCGCATCGAGATAAACGAGTGGTGCCGGAAGCTCTCGCGCTTGTGCACCTGGCTGATGTGGACCTCCATCACCGGCCCCTCGAAGGTGTTCAGCGCGTCCAGCACGGCAACCGATGTATGTGTGTAAGCCCCTGCGTTGATTACGATTCCGCAGGCCTTTTCCCGCGCCTCGTGGATCAACTCAACCAGTCCGCCCTCGTAATTGGTCTGTGCCTGATGGATCGCGAAGCCCTCGCTCGCGGCGCGCTGGCACAGGGCCGTCACGTCGTCCAGAGTCTCGCGACCATAGAGTTCCGGCTGGCGCTTGCCCAGCAGATTGAGGTTCGGTCCGTTCAGCACATAAATCGTCTTGGTCATTTCTCGCTCCCGCATTTGCTTTACGCTCTATCCCAAGCGTCTGAGTTTGAAAACAAAAACCGCCATTTGGCCCGTGATTTCCGCGCTGCGGCATGGTGTCCTGCACCGGTGTCATACGGGTGTTTCACGGGTCTGCTCAAACAGCACCAAAACCATCCGGTCGGATGACTCGGGCTGTCTTGGGGGACACGATGATCACGGTGCTTTTCTACTTCGGAGTCTGGGTCGGCTCCGCGCTCGGCGGCTTGCTGGTGCTCGAACAGGCGCTCGGTGTGCTGTTTCGGCGGGCCGCGGGTTGGCTGCCAGACGACCTCTGCGGACCGGAAGGCTGGCTGGTGGACACCACCCGCCGCGCCGGCGTGTTCGACAAGACCGCGCGGGGCTGAGCCGGGCGTTCATATCCGCCAGTCGGATCATGCCCGAATCCCCGGGTGCGGCGCCCGTTCGGCGTGTGTTTCATGCATGAACTGCCCGTTATCGTGCAGCATCGGCCCCGCCATGCCGGGCTATTGACATCACATTTTCGAGCGTGAATCGGTTTAATCCGCGTATAAAAGCGGCAAACCGTCCCGGGTTCGCCGCCAAAACGGGCAAACTCCGGCAAGTCCGGCTGCGCAGGCGGGAGATGATTGATCGCGGCGACCGGCCCGCGCTCCACTTGCCGTGCAGGGCGTTTAGGGTTCCGCTGCCGCACCGGCAGGCTTGGTCCGAGAAATGCCACCCGGCGGGCCAAATCCCGGCGGGCACACGGCGGGGCAAAATCCCGGGAGGATCACTGCGCAGGTTCACCCCGCGTCCCCTTTCCGTTCCGCCAGCGGGCCCGGACCTTTCCTCAAAACCCGGGCGGGACGCAGAACGGGGAAATCACATGACCAGAGCCAGGTTCCTGTCCGTCACCGCCCTTGCCATGGGGCTGCTGGGCGCGACGCTCCATCCTGCCGCCGCGCAGGAAAAGACAGATTTCAAGGTCGCGTGGTCGATCTACGTGGGCTGGATGCCTTGGGGGTATCTCGAAACCTCCGGCATCATGGACAAATGGGCCGAGAAATACGGCATCGACGTGGAGATCGTGCAGATCAACGATTACGTCGAGTCGATCAACCAATATACGGCGGGCGCCTTCGACGGGGTCTCGGCGACCAACATGGACACGCTCTCCATCCCTTCGGGCAGCGGCGTGGATACCACGGCGCTGATCATCGGCGACTATTCCAACGGCAATGACGCGGTGATCACCAAGGGCGACGCGACGCTGGCGGACCTGGCCGGGACCAAGGTGAACCTCGTGGAGCTCTCGGTCTCGCATTACCTGCTGGCGCGGGCGCTCGACTCGGCCGGGCTGGCGGAGAAGGATCTGGACGGCGTGGTGAACACCTCCGACGCCGACATGATCGCGGCCTATTCGACGGCGGATGTGAAAACGGTGGTGACTTGGAACCCGCTGGTCTCGGAGATCACCTCCTCCAACCCGGACGCCAAGGTGCTGTTCGACAGCAGCCAGATCCCGGGCGAGATCCTCGACCTGATGGTTGTCAACACGCAGACGCTGGCCGACAACCCGGCCTTCGGCAAGGCGCTGGTGGGGGCGTGGTACGAGGTCATGGGGCTGATGGCTTCGGGCGACGAGGCGGCGCTCAGCGCGATGGCGGAGGCCTCGGGCACGGACCTCGCGGGCTACAAGGCGCAGCTGGCCGCGACGGAGATGTTCTATGATCCGGCGGCGGCGGTGGCGCAGGCCTCCTCGCCCGACCTGCCGGGCACGATGACGGAGATCGCGGAATTCCTGTTCGACAAGGGCATCCTCGGCGAGGGCGCGCCCTCCGCGGATTTCGTCGGCATCGCCTATCCGGACGGCACCGTCAGCGGCTCGGAGGCGAACGTGATGTTCCGATTCGACGCCAGCTACATGCAGATGGCCGCCGACGGCGCACTTTGAGCCAGCAGGTCCCGGCTCAGGGCCGGGACTGCGTTTCTCCCGGATGGATCGCCCATGCGCCTGATCAACCGCAGACCCTCCCCGCCGCTTGCCGTCGTCCTCGCCGCGCTGCCCTTCGTGCTGGTGCTGATCGCCTATGCCATCGGCTCGGACATCCGGCTGACGGCGAACCCGGCGGACAAGCTGCTGCCGGCGCTCTCGACCATCGGCGAGACGGCGCAGCGGCTGTTCACCGAAGGCGACAAGCGGTCCGGCGATATCCTGCTGTGGAAGGACACCTGGGCCTCGCTCGCCCGGCTGCTCGGCGGTGTCGCCATTGCCGCCACGCTGTCGCTGCTCATCGGCATGGTGGTCGGCCTGCTGCCGCTGTTCCGGGCGACGCTCTCCGGCTTTGTCGCGGTGCTCTCCATGGTGCCGCCCCTGGCGCTCCTGCCGATCCTCTTCATCGTCTTCGGCCTTGGCGAGACCTCCAAGGTGGTGCTGATCGTCATCGGCATCACGCCCTTCATGACCCGCGATCTCGCGCAGCGGGTGCTCGACATCCCGCATGAACAGATCGTCAAGGCGCAGACTCTCGGCGCGTCCTCGCTTGTCATCGTCCTGCGCGTGGCGTTGCCGCAGGTGCTGCCACGGCTGATCGCGAATGTCCGCCTGTCGCTCGGTTCCGCCTGGCTGTTCCTGATCGCTGCGGAGGCGGTGGCGGCGGAGGTCGGCCTCGGCTACCGCATCTTCCTCGTGCGCCGCTACCTCGCGATGGACGTGATCCTGACCTATGTCATCTGGATCACGCTGCTCGCCTTTGTCCTAGACTGGCTGCTCAAACAGCTCTCGCGCAAGGCGTTTCCGTGGATGGAGGCGGGGCTATGAGCTTTGTCGAAGTCCGGGACGTCTGGCAGGCCTACGGCGGGCGCTCGATCATCGAGCGGGTCAATCTCGACGTGGCGGAGGGGGAGTTCGTCTCCATCGTCGGCGCGTCCGGCTGTGGCAAGTCCACCTTCCTGCGGCTCCTGCTGGCCGATGAGCGCCCGGTGCGCGGGTCGATCACCGTGGACGGCGGCACCGTGGCGGTGGAGCCGGGGCGGGAGCGCGGCGTGGTGTTCCAGCGCTACAGCGTCTTCCCACACCTGACGATCCGTGAAAACCTGATCGCCGGCGAGGGCTTTGCCACCGGCCTCGGCTGGCTCCGGGGCAGGGCGCGCAAGGATGCCGAAGCCCGCGCCGACGCCATGCTGACCCGCATCGGACTCAACCATGTGGCGGCGCAATACCCGGTGAGCCTGTCGGGCGGGATGCAGCAACGCCTCGCCATCGGGCAGGCGCTGACCGCCAAACCGCGTGTGCTGCTGCTCGACGAGCCATTCGGGGCGCTCGATCCCGGCACCCGCCTCCAGATGCACGCCTTCCTGCAGGAACTGCGGGCGGAGACCACCATGACCGTCTTCATGGTAAGCCACGATCTCGAAGAGGCGTTCAAACTGGGCGATCGGGTGCTGGTTTTCGACAAACCGCGTTGGGACCCGCAGGACCCGGGGCTCTATGGTGCCACCGTGACCTATGATTTCGATGCGCGGGATGGCGGGATGCCGTTTCAGCACATCCTCGACAAATACCCATCCTTGCGAAAGGCCGAGCCGGTTCCGGAGCCGGTCTGACTGAACACCCCTGCGCGCCGCCGGGCCCCGCGCAGGGGACAGCCAAGGCCCGGACCTTATGGCCCCCGAGGGGGCAACCGATTGGGAGACAGAGATGTTTTCTGAGATTCACCGCGCGGAGGCCCGCGCCCGCGATCCCCGCGCCCTGGCGCTGCGCCATTTAGGCCGCGACCAGCGTCACCATCACCCGGACCTGACCAAGCTGGCGGGCTGGAAGGCGATGCGCAAGGAAGCCGAACTGCCCGAAGGCCGCTGGGCCGAGGAGCGGGCCTGGGCGCTGCGCATGGGCCTGACCGGGGCCGACAGCATCGACGACAAGTCGATCCCGACCTTTGCCCGGGGGGAGCTGCCGCATTACGCCGGGATCAACACCTTCCTCAAGGCGCCCTATACGGAGGACGTTCTGGAGGTCGCGCATTACGATGCCACGGTCCTTGGCATTCCCTTCGACGGCGGCACCACCTACCGCCCCGGCACCCGCTTCGGCCCGCAAGGCGTGCGCAAGATCAGCGCGCTCTATACGCCCTACAACTACGAGATCGGCGTCGATCTGCGCGAGCAGATGACGCTTTGCGATGCGGGCGATGTGTTCACCATTCCCGCCAATATCGAGAAGAGCTTCGACCAGATCAGCCGCGCCGTATCCCATGTGTTTTCAAGCGGCTCGCTGCCGATCATGATCGGCGGCGACCATTCCATCGGCTTTCCCTGCGTGCGGGGCATCGCCGAATGCACCTCCAAGAAGATCGGCATCGTCCACTTCGACCGCCACGCCGACATTCAGGAAAAGGACCTCGACGAGCGCATGCATACGACGCCGTGGTTCCACTCCACCAACCTGCCGAACGTGCCGGCGAAGAACCTCGTGCAGATCGGCATCGGCGGCTGGCAGGTGCCGCGAGAGGCGGTGAAGGTCGCTCGCGAGCGCGAGACCAACATCATCACCATGGGCGACATGGAGAAGATGGGCATCGACAAGACCATCGAGATGGCGCTGGACCTGGCCTGGGACGGGGTGGACATGGTCTACATGTCCTTCGACATCGACAGCATCGACTGCGGCTTCGTGCCCGGCACCGGCTGGCCGGAACCGGGTGGTTTCCTGCCGCGCGAGGCGCTGGCGCTGGCCTCTGGCGTGGCGGCGGAGGGCATCTGCGGCATGGAACTGGTGGAGGTCTCGCCGCCCTATGACACCTCCGATATCACCGCGCTGATGGGAACGCGGGTGATCGTGGATGTGCTGGGGGCGATGGTCTCGAACGGGACGCTGGGCAAGCACAAGGTCCATATCGACAAGCCGGTCTCGATCCCGCACGGCGCGTTCGAGGGCAAGCGCTGGTCCAACCCGTCGCCGCACAAGGTGGGCTGAGCCATGCCGCACGATCACCATCACCACCACGGTCATCATCATCACTACGACCACCACCACCCGCATAACCACAACCACAGTCATGACGCCGAGCATCTGCACAGCCATATGCACGACGTGGACGAGGCGGCGGACCTGCAGGTTCTGGCGGCGCAGTTCATCGACGGGTTTGTCACGGCGAAGGACAAGACGAGTTACCTCAAACTCGCGGGCGTCCCCTTCGAGCGGCCGGGCAAGGGCGGGGCGAAAGCGCTGAAGCTGGTGGACGTGGAACTGACCACCGATTGGCAGGTCGGCACCGCCTCACCCTCCTTCGGCTCCCGCGAACTCAGCTACCTGCCGTTCCCCGGTGAGATGGTGCGGGAGCGGACGAACATGGGTCTGGTCTATGTCTCCATGGACGAGAAATCCGTGCTGGACCTGCGCGACTTCCTGGCGGCACGGAAGCGCGACATCGAGACCTGAGGGCAGGGCGCAGGGGTCACTCCGCGCCTTCCGTCAACCGCAACACCTGCCCGCCGAGGTTCCTGAAGGCCCTCTGGCGGCAGGTCAGGACGATGATCTGCAAATCGCCCGCCTGCCGGTGCAGCGCGTCGAACATGCGCTCGATGCGGTCGTCGTCGGTAAAGACCAGCGCGTCGTCGAGGATCACCGGCGCGCTGCGCCCGGCGTCGGCCAGCATCCGGGCAAAGGCCAGCCGCACCAGCAGTGCGATCTGCTCCTGCGTGCCGCCGGAGAGGATGTCGAGCGGCTCCTCGATGCCATTCCGGACCAGTCCTTGCGGCAGCAGCTCCGCCTCGCCCCAGGTCAGCTCCGCCTCCGGCCAGAGGAGGCCCAGCAAAGGGCGCAACTCCCGCGCGACGGGCTCGAAATAGCGCTCCCGCGCCTCGCTGCGGGCGCTGGTGAGGGCAACTTGCAGACGGGTGAGGACGGCGACTTCGTGCTCGATCCGGGCGAGGTCGGCCTCCGCCACGGTCAGCGCCTCCACCGTCTCCGCCAGCCGCTCCTCCACCGCGTCTCCCGCCGCGCGGCTGATGCGCTCCTCCAGACGGGCAAGCGCGGGCCGCAACAAGTCGATCTCCGCCGAAGCCGCCTCTTCCACGGATGTCGCGCGGCGGAAGGCGGCCTCTGCGGCGGCAAGGTCCGGGGCGCTCTCGCGTTTGGCCTTCAGCGCGGCCTCCGCCAGCTGGAAGGACTGCCGCGCGGTCTCCGCCTCCTGCGCCAGAGCCGCCTCATCCCGGTCGAACCGCGCCAGCGCCTCGGTGGCCCGGGTCAGGCGGTCCTGCATCTGGGTCAGCAGCGTCTCGGCCCCGGTTCGCTCCGCCCGGGCCGTCGAAAGCCGCTCCTGCGCCGTGCCATGCGCCAGGCGCGCCGCCTTCTCCGCCTCCCGCGCCGCGTCATGCGCCTGCGTCGCTTCCGCCAGATCGGGAGCCTCCGGGGAGTCCTCGGGCTTTGGCAAGCGCGCCAGCTGCGCCCGCAAAGGGTCAAGCCCCTGCGGCGCAAGGCTCCGGAACACCGCGCGTTTCTCGCCGAAGGTCTGTTCGGCTGCCTTGCGCGTGGCGACGGCCTGCCGCGCCTCGGCAATCGACGCGAGGCCCAGCGACTCCAGCCGCGCCTGCAAGGCCCGCTGCGCCGGCTCCACCGGATCGCCGCCCGCGGCTTCCGGCGGAGCGACGGTCAGCCGCCCGATGCCGTCCAGGTCCAGCGTCACCGCGCGGGTCAGGGGCAGGGCTGTTGCCTCCGCGAGCTCCGCCCCGTCCAACCGGACCCGCCCGGCGCCGGTATAGGCCACGCTGATCCTTGTCGCGCCGGCGTCGCGGGCGATCCGCGCGGCGGCCAGGTCGGCGGCCAGCGCCTCGAGGCTCGCCAGATCGGCGTCCGACAGCCCCTGCACCTGCGCCTTGGCGGTTTCCATGGCCTGCCGCGCCGCATCTGCCTCCGCGATGCGGGTCTCCAGGTCCCGGCGACGCTCGGCACTGTCCCGGGCCGTCTGCGCCCGCTCCGCAAGGCGGCGCTCCACCTCGGCGGTCTCAAGCCTCCGGGCAGCGGCATCCAGCGCGGCACGCGCCGTGGCCTCCGCCGTTGTCGCGGCCTCGAACGCGTCCCGCGCCGCGCTTGCCGCATTCGCCGCCGCGGCCCGCTGCGCCGTGCTGGCCTCATGCTCGGTAAGCGCCTTGCGCATATCCTCGAGCCGGGACAGGGCGGTGCTGGCGGTCAGCCGTGCCATGTCCGCCTTCTGCGCCAGCGTGTCCACCTCCTCCGCGTGGCGCCGCGCCTCGGCCAGCGCTGTCTGCGCCTGTGCCAGACGGGTCCGCCGCGCCTCCACCGCGTCCGGGTCGGTCAGCTCCGCGAGGCTCCGGCGCTTGCCGTTGCGGTCCTTCAGCGCCGCGTGCAACTCTTGCGTCACCTGCTCCAGGGCCGCGCGCCGTTCGGTCAGCGCCGCCACCCGCTCCTGCGCCGCCTTCCACGGGCCGTTCTTCAAAGGTTTGCCGGTCCCTGTCGCGTAGGTCGCAAGTTCCGCCTCGCAGCGCCGCAATGCCGCGTCCATGCGCCGTCCGCCGGTCATGGCCTCAACCTCGTCGCTGACCGAGGACATCAGGTCGCGCCGGGCCTCCAGCGCCGCTGCCTTCTCGTTCTTCGATCCATCCGTCAGCGCCGTCATGCCCTGCCGCACCCAGATCAACCCCGCCGGACCGCCGCCGCCCTGCCCGAGCAGCCGCGCGATCCAGTCTTCGGCGGCGTCCGACTGGGCGATCAACCGCCCGTCCTGATGCACGGTGGCCTGCGGCTTCTGGAACCAGCGCTTGGCGATGGTGAAGCGGCCCGCGTCGGTCTCGACCTCCACGGCAATCTCGGGGGCGCCGCCGGCATGGGGGCGCAGCGCCTGCATGTCCTTGTCCTTGCTGCCATGCGCCTTGAAGAAGACCGCATGCAGGGCGTCGAAGATCGTCGACTTGCCATATTCATTGGGTTCGCTCAGAACGCTGAGACCGTCTCCGATGTCCTTGATTTCAATTGCGGACGTGAACCTTCGGACCTGGTTCAGCGACAGGGCGCGCAGCTTCATTCCGCGCCCTCCCGGACATAGGCATAGAGCCGGGCGAGTGCATCCTTCGCCGCCCGCCGCTCCGTATCGGCCAGGGCCGCATCCCCGGCCTCCGCTGCCAGCGCTTCGGCGGCAAGGCGCAATGCGCCGCCGGTGCTGTCGATCCTGTCGAGGTCCGTCGCCTCGACCTGCGTTCCGAGCGCGTCCAGGCGCCATTCGAAATGCGCGAAGTCCGGCGCGGCGCTGTTGCAGGCGGCCTCGAGCGCCGTGCGCTCCGCCAGTCCGGCCCAGCCGGAGACGACGAGCCGCAGCAGCACGTCACGTCTTCCGGCGGTGGGCAGAACCGCGTCCAGGGCCGCTGCCGCGTCCTGCTCGGGGTGCAGGGACAGCGGCACCTCCTGCCAGAGGAATTGTCCGGTTTCCACCGTCTCGACGTCCGGCACCGCACCTGGGCCGTCAAGCGCTACGCACAGGCAGGCGCCGCGTTGGCCATGTTTGAACCGGTCCTGCTCCGGGCTGCCCGGGTAGTGCACCCGGGGCGAGACCGCCATGCGCCCGTGCCAATCTCCGAGCGCGAGGTAATCGAGCCGCGCCGTGCGGTCCCGATCCGGCGCAATCGCGCCGCCGGTGTCGGTGAAATCGGTGATGCCGCCGTGGGCGAGACCGATGCGCAGACGCCCCTCGGGACAGGAAAGGCCGGGCAGATGCCCTGTCGGATCGTCCGCCCCGGACCGGAAGGCCACCGGACAGGGCAGAAGCGTCGCGGTTGGTCCCAGCGCCACCGGGTCGGGCCGGACGAGGGCGCGGACATTCGGCGGCGCGTCCCGGGTGATGACCTCCCACAGCGGTTCCGCGTCGCGCAGGTTGTCATGGTTGCCCGGCAGCAGCCACCACGTCAGGCCGGACGCCTCGCCCATGGCGGTCAGCGCCTGCCGCAGGATGGCGGGCGAGGGGGTCGCGGTGTCGAAGGTGTCACCGGCCAGAAGCACATGCTCCGCGCCCCGCGCCGCCGCGATCCCGGCGAGGCGGGCGAGGCTTGCATGGCGCGCCTCCATCAGCCGTCCGCGGATGTTGCCGTCCGGGGGCTGCGGAATATTGGCGAACTTGCGCCCGATGTGCAGGTCCGAGGTGTGCAGGAATCGCAGGGTCATGTCAGGGCCATGGTGGAAGGGGCGCCGCGTCGAAGGCCGGGGGTCTCCTCTGGCAGCGCTGTATGTCCGGCAGGATGCATGGGGCGCAGCCAAGCGGGAATCCGGGTGGAGTGCAAGGGCCGGTTCCGGCGCGGCGCGCCGATGCCGGACATGTCCGGATTGCCCGGCAGGGTCAGGGCGCCGCTCCGATCACCGCCTCGCCTCGCCGCAGCGTGCGCACGCGGATCTGCCGGGTTTCAAAAACCGCCGCCAGCACCGGCAGGGCGTTCTCGGGCGTTGCATCGCCGCACATGAAGATGTCGAACGCACCGTAACCGATCTCGGGCCAGGTGTGCACGGTGATGTGGCTTTCGGCCAGCACCGCAACGCCTGTGATACCCTGCGGGCTGAAGCGATGGGTGTGCAGATGCAGGATCGTCGCGCCACAGGCCTCTGCCGCCTCGGTGAGGGCCCGTCGCACCCGGCGTTCGTCGTCGAGGCCGATACCGCCCACCACGTCCACGATCAGGTGTCTGCCCGCATAGGTCACGCCGTCTTCGCTGGCGAAATGCGCAGGGTGGGGCGGCGGGTTCAGGTCTCTCACGGCGTTCGATGTCCGATTTCGGGCGTTTCGTGCACCATATCAGACATGAAGCCGAAAAAAAGGCGCGGGACATCCGCGCCTCCAGTTAGTTCGGCCGGGCACAGGGTCAGCCCTGCCAGAACATCCTTGCGGCTTCGCGCGCGGCGGTGTGCCGGTCGAGGCCAATATCGTGCAACAGGTGCGGGTCGAGCTGGGCAAGGGCCTTTCGGGTTCGGCTGCGCTGCGCCCATTTCGCGGTGACGACTGCAAGGCGAAGGGCAAAGGTGGACACCGGCGGGAGCGGGTGGCTCGCGTCGAGGAACAGGAGGGCATCGCGGGCTGCAGTCTGTGTCATGGGAAAACTCCTTCAATTGTATTGACACAAATCACCGTCATTCGGTACAGATATTGGTACACGGCGAAATGTACCAGGTCGAGGGAAACATTGTCATGGATACAATTTTGAATCGCTGCGATCTGAATGGTGGCGGGCCGAAGTATCGGGCCGTGACCCTGGCGATCCGCGACGCGATCGCGGCCGAGGATCTGGGGCAGGGCGATCGCCTGCCGCCGGTCCGGGACCTCGCATGGAAACTGGGGATCACGCCCGGGACCGTGGCGCGGGCCTATTCGATCCTGACCGACGAGGGCGTGCTGACCGCAGAGGTCGGGCGCGGCACCTTTGTTGCCGGACCCATCGCGCCGGTGGCCAGTATCCGGTGGAACAGCGCCTATGCGGCGGAAGACACCGACCAGGTCAGCCTGTTTTCGCCGAAATTGCCTGATGTCGGGCAGGTTGCACTGATCAAATCCGCCTTTGCTCGCCTCGCGGAGCGGCCGGCCCAGGACCTGCTGAATTATCCCACGACGGCAGCCTTTGCCCCGGCGCGGCAGGCCGTGCTGCGCTGGCTCGAAGGGACGGTGCTGGGGCCGGTAGACGAACAGGACATCGTGCTGAGCCACGGCGGCCAGTCGGCGATTTCCCTGGTGATGCAGGCGACGCTCAAAGGCTCGCGCCCCGTGGTGATGGTCGAGGCGCTGAGCTATCCGGGGTTCCGCCGGGCGGCGGAGCTCCTTCGTGCGGAGGTTGTGTCGGTACCGATGGACGACCGCGGCATTGTACCAGAGGCGCTTGAAGAAATTGCCCGCAAGCACGATGCGCAGCTGCTTTGTACCAGTCCGGAAGTGCACAATCCGACGGGACTGTGCACATTGGCGGAACGTCGCGAGGAGATCGCCGCGGTGGCGCGGCGTTGCGGGTTTCATGTCCTTGAGGATGATTGTTACCGTCTTGGCCGCGCACGGGCCCCGTCCTATCGCGCCTACCTGCCGGAGCAGGGCTGGCACGTGTCCTCCTTCTCCAAGAGCCTGACGCCGTCGCTCCGGGTCGGCTTCGCCGTTGCGCCGGAAATCCACCGGGCCACGCTGCGCCGGACGGCGGAACACGGGTTCTTCGGACTCGCCTGTCCGCTGGCACATGTCACGGAGGACATCCTGACGCGGGATGAAACCTACAGCATGATGGATGCGGTGCGGGCGGCTTTCGGCTTGTATGTCCGGGCGGCGGTCAATGCCCTTGGCGGCTACGATCTGCGCTGGCGCGAGGATGTGCCCTACCTTTGGCTGATGCTTCCGGACGGGTGGCGGGCGAGCACCTTCGTGCAGGCGGCCGAGGCGCAGGGCGTGCAACTGCGCAACGCCGACGAGTTTGCCCTGCGCAATGGCAGTGCGCCGCATGCGGTGCGACTCGCCATCAATGCGCATGTCTCGCTTCCGAGTTTCGAAGCGGCCATGGCGCGCCTGCGCAAGCTGCTCGACAATCCGCCGGAACGGATCGCGGTGTGACGGGCGTTTTGCGCACGAAAACGGGCGAATTCTGCACAGTCTGCCGATAAAATGCCTTGTGTAGGGAACGTGACGTCAGGGGGTGAGAAATGCGCTGCCATTCCCCTGTCTTGGCTGTCGCAGACAGTATAGAGACCCGGGTGATGATCTGCCTGTCTGAGGATGTGCGATGTTGACCGTGAGCCGAATGCTGTTGTCTGCCTGTGTCGCCGTGTCGATGAGCGCGGCAACCGCCGATGCATCGGTGCTGGGCGTGGCGGACACGCTCGGGACCTTCAACCTGGTGACGCAGGGGTACACAGGCACGCAGGAGGTGGAAGGCCGGACATATATCGGCGGCACGCTGACCGGCGTGACCGGGCAATTCGGCTTTGCGACTCCGACCGATGGCGCGGGCTATGCCGAACTGTCGGTGAATGGATCGGTGGTGAACAGCACACTCAACCTGCAGCCCGGCGACACCGCGCAGATTGCCGGAACGCTGGTCAATTCGAACGTGAACAATGGCACCGCCGTGACCGGTGCCTCCGGCCTTCCGGCCTTCGATTTCGCTGCCTTCCATGCGGAATCGTTGGCACTGGCCGCTTACGACACAACCACCGGCACCAATCTGTCGGACCAGAACAACAAGACGTTCGGCGGAGCCACGGTGGTCAACGTGGCGTTGGCGGATCTCGCCACCGGCGGCTATTCGTTCGATCTCAGCCACGGATCGACCGTGATCGTCAACGTCTCCGGCACGACCGGCAGCTTTGGCATGAACCCGCTCGGGGTAACGAAGAGCCAGGCCAGCCATGTGCTGTGGAACTTCTACGAAGCGCAGAACGTGAGCGTGAACGCGGTGATCGCCGGGCACGTGCTCGCGCCGCTGGCCACGATGTCCGGCTTCAACGGCTCGACCGAGGGCACGGTGATCGCGTCCGCCGTCAACCTCACCAACGGCGAATTGCACCAGACCGCCTGGGCCGGAACGCTGCCGATGATCGAGAACTACGCCCCTGTGCCGGTCCCGGTTCCGGGCCTGCTGTTGGCCGGGGCGTTGGGCGTGCTCGCCCTGCGGCGCCGACGGCGTGCGTGACGGGACGCGGCGCGGCCGGGTCTGCCCGGGACGGGACTTGCCCGCGCTTTGGCCGTTCGGCGCCGGGAATCGCGGCGAAAACTTGGGGTATCCTGATACCGTTATTGCAAGACTTTGATATTGCATATTTTATTTCGGAAAGTCGCGCTTGACTGGCGCAATATCCCGAGTATAACCCGCCCATCGGAATTCAGGGCCGTACGGATCGTGCGGCCCTTCTCAATCCAAGATGGACAAGACCCATGAAAACCTTCTCTGCTACTCCGGCAGACATCGAGAAGAAATGGATCGTGATCGACGCCGAGGGCGTCGTTCTCGGCCGTCTCGCCTCGATCGTTGCCATGCGCCTGCGCGGCAAGCACAAGCCCTCCTTCACCCCGCATATGGACTGCGGCGACAATGTCATCGTCATCAACGCCGACAAGGTGCAGATGACCGGCAAAAAGCGTGAAGAGAACTTCTACTGGCACACCGGCCACCCGGGCGGCATCAAGTCCCGCACCAAGGCGCAGATCCTCGAGGGGGCCTACCCCGAGCGCGTCGTGACGCAAGCGGTCAAGCGCATGCTGCCGGGCAACCGCCTGTCGCGCCAGATCATGACGAACCTGCGTGTCTACGCAGGGGGCGAGCACCCGCACGAGGCCCAGTCCCCGGAAGTGCTCGACGTCAAGTCGATGAACAAGAAGAATACGCGGGTGTAATGATGGCTGACCAGATCAATTCCCTCGAAGAGCTGGGCGCAGCCGCAGGCGTCGAAACCGCCGCCGTCATCGCAGCCCCGCGTGAGCCGGTTCGTGACGAGCTTGGCCGGTCTTATGCCACCGGCAAGCGCAAGGACGCCGTTGCCCGTGTGTGGATCAAGCCGGGTTCCGGCAAGGTCACCGTCAACGGCAAGGAAATGAACAAGTACTTCGCCCGCCCGGTGCTGCAGATGATCCTGCGCCAGCCGTTCTCGGTGGCCGGTGTCGAGGACCAGTTCGACGTCTACGCAACCGTCAAGGGCGGTGGCCTCTCCGGCCAGGCCGGCGCGGTCAAGCACGGTGTCTCCAAGGCTCTGCAGCTGTACGATCCGTCGCTGCGCGCAGCCCTGAAGGCCGCAGGCTTCCTGACCCGTGACAGCCGCGTGGTGGAACGCAAGAAGTTCGGCAAGCGCAAGGCACGCCGGAGCTTCCAGTTCTCCAAGCGCTAAGCCGCGGACGGTGGGTCACAGACCCACCCTACCCAAGCATGGAGCCGTCCCGTCCGGGGCGGCTTTTCTCTTTTCCGGAGCGGTGTTACTGCGGAGGAGACCCAGAGGGAGACGGCCATGGCCCTGCGCTTTTCCGATGTGAGAGACCAGATCGCGCTGATCGGCCCGGCGCTCGATCCCGGCAAGGTCACGGTGTTCTCGATCTTCCGGGACGAGATGTATTTCCTGCCCGCCTTCTTCGACCACTATCGCGGCCTCGGGGTGGAGCAGTTCGTCATCGTCGACGATCACTCCGAAGATGGCACGACCGCCTATCTCGATGCGCAGGACGATTGCATCCGGGTGCACTCGGCGTTGCGGTATGGCAGCGAAATCGAGGTGCTGGAGCCATCGGGCCGCAAGCGGATGCAGCGGGCCGGGGTGTATTTCAAGGGCGCGATTCCGCAGGCGTTGATGCCCGGGCGGTTCACCACCTACGTCGACGCGGACGAGTTCCTGATCCTGCCACCGGGGGTGTCGACCCTGGGCGAGGTCGAGGCTCGGCTGCGGGCGGACGGCGATGTGGCGGCTCTCGCGCCGATGGTGGAGTTCTTCCCGGCGGATGTGGCGGGCTTCGGGGTCATGGATGCGCCGACGACCTTCACGGACCTGCTGGCGCGCTCGCCCTTCTTCGAGGCCGCGCCGCTGATCATGCCGAACCCGGGCGTCGGCAAGCCGACTTTCCTGAACCAGAGCAAGTCGGTCGCGTTGATGGAGGCGTTCGACGTTCTGCCCGCGCCGCCCGCGCGGTCGCTGGTGGACCGCATCCTGGGCCGCAAGCCGAAGAAATCGGAGAGCTTTTTCCAGTCCGCGCGGCACAAGACCCCGATCGTCTGCCATTCGGAGCAGACCTTCATGGTCGGCACTCATGACACCAACCGTGTCGCCTCGCAGACGGTCATGCCGGCGCTGGCGCATTTCGTCTTCACTCCGCAGTTCGGGCAGAAGGTGCAGCGGGCGCTGGACTGGGGCAGCCATGCGCATGGGGCGTCGAAGTACCGCTTCTATGCTGCGCTGCTGAAGAAGATGGCGGTGAAGCCGGACGCCTTCCTTGGACCGCAGTCGATCCGCTACGAGGGGCCGGAGCAGTTCATGGACGCGGGACTCATACGCTGGTAAGCGCGATGTCCGCGTGTTGCCAAAGGCTCGCAACCTTGGGGCAGCGTTCTGCCGCGGCGCGGTAGGCGGGGGCATAGTGGCGGGCGATGGCCTGCGCGAGGCCCTCGTCGATGGCGCTGGCCCCGGCGCGGGCGTTGACCTGCCTTCCCCCGGCTTGCGGGTCGGTCGGGACGTCTGCAAAGTCGGACAGGGCCGCGATGCCCGCCGGGGTGAAGAGTTCTTCAAACAGGCAGACATGCTGCTCCGCCCGGTCGAGAACCGAATCCATGGCCGACAGTGTCAGGTCATAGCGGCTGCGCGCCTCGGCCTCATGGGACTGGTAGAAATCCTTCAATTCCAGACCCGTATACCCCTTCGCCCGGTCCATGTTCAGATGCGAGCGCAGCCGCGCCACCGGGTCGCGCATGGAAAAGATCACCTTGACCGCGATCCCGCGTCTCGCAAATCCATCCCGGATGCGTCTGAGCGTCTCGGCCGGAAGGGCGGCATAGGAGGGCGTGATATCGCCGGTCCTGACGATGCCGGGCTTGTCCAGCAGTGCGGCGAAATAGTCGAAATAGGCCTCCGGATCGGCCTGCAACCGCCAGCGCAGATGCGCCGCGGGTTCGGGTGCCCCCAAGGCCATCTTGGCCCGCGCCCGCAGCTTGTCGAAGCCGGACGGCTCAGCCACGCGATACCGGGCAAAGACGCCGCCCAGAGCGTGCTCCCAGACCTGATACTCCCCCAAACGCCCGAAATCCGACCCGGATTGACCGTTCAGGTAGCCTTGTATCCACGAAGAGCCGCATTTCTGCCCGCCAAGGCCAAGGAAGAACGTGCCGGACATGCTCACTTGTCCTCCGGCAAAAGGCCGAGACCACGCAGGTAGACGCCGATGCCGGTCTCCAGCAGGTCCTCGGGCGGGAAGGGGGATTGGGTGCCCGGGGAGTTGCGCGCGAAGAGCTCCACAACCCCGTGTGACAGCGCCCAGATATGCGCCGAGAACATCGCGGGCGGCGGGCGTTTCTCGGGCGGGATATGCTCCGACAGCCGCGTCGCGGCCTTCTCCAGAACGCCCCGTGCCTTGGCGGAGATCGCCGCAAGCTCCGGCGAATGGTTCACCGAAATGCCGCTCTCGAACATGGCGATGTAATGCCCAGGATAGCGGCGGGCGAAGGCGAGATAGGCGCGGCCCGTCGCTTCGAACGCCGCGAGGTCGGAGGGCAAACCGCTGTCATAGGCGTATTGCATCACGTCGGCGAAGATCTCGTAGCCCTGTCGGGCGGCCTCGGCGATCAGGTCCTCGCGGCCGTTGAAATGCCGGTAGACCGCCGCCGGAGTCACGCCCGCCTGCTTTGCCGCCTCGGAGAGGGTGAAGCCGGTCGGCCCCTTCTCCTCGATCAGCTGCAGGGCGGCGTCGACAAGCGCCTGCGCAAGATTGCCGTGATGATAGCCGCGCTTCTTGATCATCAGGCGTCCCAGATATCCGGCCCGCCGACCAGCTTCTGATCGGGCGTGCCGATGGCCTTGGCGTTCTTCCGGTCGTAGTCCAGTGCGGTCAGCACGTGCCGGATCGCCTCCAGCCGGGCACGTTTCTTGTCATCTGAACGGATGATCGTCCAGGGCGCGGTCGTCGTGTGGGTCCGCGCCAGCGTCTCCTTGATCGCCGCCGAATAGGCGTCCCACTTCGCCAGGCCCTCGACGTCGATCCAGCTGAGTTTCCACTGCTTGAGCAGGTCTTCCTCGCGCTTGAGGAACCGCCGCAGCTGCTCCGCCCGCCCGACGTTGAGCCAGAACTTGAACAGGTGAATGCCCTCGTCCACCAGCATCTTCTCGAACTCCGGGGTCTGGGCGAAGAAATGCTCGCGCTGCGCGTCCGTGCAGAAGCCGAAGACCTTTTCCACCACGCCCCGGTTGTACCACGACCGATCGAAGAACACGATCTCGCCGCCGGCGGGCAGGTGGTCGACGTAGCGCTGGAAATACCATTGCGTGGCTTCGGTGTCGGAGGGTTTCGACAGCGCCACGACCCGCGCCCCGCGCGGGTTGAGGTTCTCGCGGAAGCGCTTGATCGTACCGCCTTTTCCCGCCGCGTCCCGGCCTTCGAAGACAATCGCGATGCGCGCACCGCTCTCCCGCGCCCAGGCCTGCATCTTGACCAGTTCGATCTGCAGTTTGTCCATGTCCTTCTGGTAGGCCTTGGACTTCAGCGCCTCCGAATAGGGATAGGTATGGGACAGGATGTCATCCTTGTCGGCGCGCAGGATCGCGTCGCGCACCTCCTGCGGGGCGCTTTCCTTGAAGAAGGTGCTGATGGCACCGTCGAAAGGCAGGTCGGACATGCCGGTCATCCTTTTGTTTTTACTCTATATGAGATGTTAAGCCGATTAACGCAATCCGGCGCGGCGGGCGGCGCGGTGGATGGCTTCGATCACGGCACCGGGGCGGACCTGGTTCGGCATGTGGCCGATGCCGTCCAGAAGGGTCAGCGCCGCCGTCGGGTGGTTTGCCGCGAAGGGGATCGCGTGGATCGAGGCAAGGACGGTGGTGTCCGCGGTGCCGTGCGCCAGTTCGATTGGCATGGTCAGCCGGTCGTATTGCTCTGACAGGGCGGTGATCTCCCGCAGGAGCCGGGCACGCATGATGGCGTTCTCGTGAAGCGAGACGCGGCGCAGGGTCAGTGCCGGGCCGAAGTGTTGCGCATAGCCGTCCGGCTCGTCCTGCGGCTCGAAGACCTCCGCGACATTCCTCTCCACCACGCTGTCCGGCACGTAGGCGGTGAGCAAGGGTATGGCGAGGGGGCCGAGGACAGGATTGGACAGGACCTTGTAATAGGTGCTGAGCGGCGTGTTCCACGGGTAGACCGGGGAGGCCAGAAGCACCAGCGCCGCTGTCTTTTCGGGCCGTGCCACGCCCCAGGCCAAGGCCACCGCGCCGCCGTAGGAATGGCCCAGGACAATGGGCCTCGTCGCGCCGAGGACATCGGCGGCCTGCGCCAGAAGCTCCGCCTGCCGCGTGATCGTGGGGGTGTCGATTGGATCGGTGTAGCCAAGCCCCGGGCGGTCGAAGGCGATGACGCGGTAGTCCTGCGCCAGCCTGTCCACCAGCCGGAACGTCATGTCGCGCAGGTTGCCGGAGGAGCCGTGGATCAGCACCAGATCCGGCCCGGTGCCCCGCATGACATAATGCACCCGCGTGCCGTCCACATCGACGAAATCGCCGAGGGGCGGGTAGTCACGCACCGCGGCGGCCTCGTGCCGGGCGGCCCGCCAGAGCGTCACTGCCGCGAGTACCGCCAGCAGGATGGCGAGGACAAGGGCGGCCTTGAGCACCGCTCAGCCTTGCCCGATCTGCGCCAGATCGAAGGGGGTCGACTGATATATCTCGTTGATCCAGTTACCATAAAGCAGGTGCGCGTGGCTGCGCCAGCGGTTCTGCGGCGGCTTAGACGGGTCATTGTCCGGATAGTAGTTCGCGGGCACGTTGATCGGCGTGCCTTCGGCAACGTCGCGGTCATACTCCTGCTTCAGCGTATCGCTGTCATACTCCAGATGGTTGAAGATATAGAGCGCCCGGTGATCCGGGTCCTCCACAAGGCAGGGCCCGGTCTCGTGACTGTCGATTAGGATCGGCAGGCCAGCCGCGGCGATCTCGTCGCGCTTGAGCTCGGTCCAGCGCGAGACCGGGATCACCATGTCGTCCGAGAACCCGCGCAGGTAGGGCGAGGCGGGGGCGTGGTTCTGATGCCGGATGCAGCCGAAGGCCTTGTGCGGCAGGATGTGTTTCGGCACGCCGTGGAAGTGGTTGATCATCGCCATACCGCCCCAGCACACGCCGAAGGTGGAATGCACATGGGTCTGCGTCCAGTCGAACACGCGGGTCAGCTCGTCCCAATAGGTCACCTCCTCGAACGGCAGGTGTTCGATCGGGGCGCCGGTGATGATCAGCCCGTCGAACTTGTCGCCGCTCTCCGCCACTTCGGAGAAGGGACGATAGAAGGTCTCCATGTGCTCGGCGGCGGTGTTCTTCGTCTGGTGCTCGCTCATGCGGATGAGCGACAGCTCGATCTGCAACGGCGTCGCGCCGATGAGCCGGGCGAACTGGTTTTCCGTCTGGATCTTCTTCGGCATCAGGTTGAGGAGCCCGATGTGCAGCGGCCGGATGTCCTGCCGGGCTGCGGTCTCCTCGGCCATGACCATGACGCCCTCGCGCGAAAGCACGGCGTAGGCGGGCAGGTCGGATGGCAGTTTGATCGGCATGGGGCTCTCCCGGTTTGGCTGCGAGGGATGTAGGCGATCCTGAGCAGCACGGCAAGCGGGGGGCGGGTGGCGATCAGTGCAGGTGGCGGGCAGGCGCGGTGTTGGTCAGCAGGTCGATCTGTGCCTGAAGCCCGATGGCGAGCGGGCCGTCGGCGGCGAGGGTGACCGTATCGCCCTCCAGCGTCTCGAAAGTCACGTCGATCCGGGCAAAGCGCAACGCGGGGGCGCTGCCCGGGAAGACCGCCGCCTGATCGACCAGCCCGTCATGGACCGCGGTGAGGCGCGGATTGACCAGCGCCATGGCGCAACCCATCCCGGCGGCGTCGGGCAGGTCCACGACGACCAGCCGTTCCGGGCGCCCGATGGCAGAGGCGGCGAGCGCCACGCCGCCCGCGCTTTGCATGATCTCGAACAGGGTTTCGGCCAGCTCGGCGATCTGGCCGTCGAACTCCGTCACCTCGCCGGGAGACGTTGGGGAAGGCACGGGATAAAATGTCGTCATCGAGATCCTCCGGGCCTAAGGGCGTAGGGGGATTCTCGTGCAATCTCAATTGATTCGGAGGCGTCCTTCACAGATTCCTGTGGGCGAATCCGGCGCATATCCTGTGGATGGTTTCGGTATGTTTCGCAGCGCGCGGCGCGTCTCAGCCCTGCGGCAGCGCCGCAGCGATGACCTCGGTGAAGTCCTTTTCATCGCGCACGGCGGCGATGTCCGAAGCCTCGACCGCCACGCCCCAGTTCGCCGCCATGGCCTCGTAGAGCGGCTGGCGATGTGCCAGCGCCTTGGCATAGGTCCAGCGGATGAAGGCGTCCGGGTCGACCTCGCTCTCGGCGCAGCCCTTCTCTTCGAGATAGCCGTGCCATGCGCGGTCGAGGAACGCCGGTTGGTAGGCCATCGGCTTGGGCGCCTTGTCGAACCGGCGGATGAGTTCCTCCGTATGCGCCTCGCTGCCCTTGATCCAGACCATCAGCGCCACGTCCGAGAGCGCCTTGAGGATCGGGTCCGCCGGACTCTCCGGGTCGACCCACTCGCAGATACTGCCGCCGGTATCGCAGATGAAATGCGGATAGCCGTAGAGGTCCTGTGCGCGGTCGATGAAATAGGCGGTGTCGAGCAGGGCCCGCTCCTCCGCCCGCTCGAATTGCGACTGCCTGCGGCGATATTCGTCGATCGGCACGCCGCCCTTGGCGGGATCGCCGGGCTTGCCGAGGTAGGTGGAGACCGGGGTGAGGTTGTTGAAGGTGATGTTGGAGCCGATGTAGATCGAATCGGACATCAGCAGGTCGCGCAGGAACGGCACCTTCATCGCCTCGCGCTTGGCGTTGTCGGCGATGTATTCGCCCATGTAGCGGGTGCCGATGCGGTAGTCGATGGAGTAGTGGAACCACGATCCGCTGTCGCGGAGCATGGTGGAGACATGGGTCTTGCCCAGCCCGGACATGGCAAAGAGCACGGCGCGCTTGTGCGTGGCGCGGCGCCAGTCATCGGCGGTTGCGTAGATCATGCCTGCTCCCCATGGTTCATCCGCACCGGATTACGCGGGGCCGAAGGCGGCGTCAAACCCTGTTGAGTGTGCCTCTGCGGCGCAGCAGGCGGCCATCGAGGATCACGAGGCCGAGCACCAGAAGCGCAAAGCCGGCGTAGGCCTGCGGCGGCAGGGTTTCCTCCCGCACGAGGCTGCCGAGCGCGATGGCGATGGGCGGGATGATGAGCGTCACCAGGAGCAGGTTGCCGCTCCCCGCCATGGCGAGCACACGATAATAGAGCAGGTAGGCCAGCGCGGTGGCAAACCCGGCGTAATAGAGGATGGCAGCCCATGTGGCGGGCTGGGCTGGCAAGGACGGCAGCCCCTCGCTTAGCAGGGTGAGCGGCAGCATGACCGCCGTCGCGGCCGCCAGCATGCCGAAGGCGGCACTCACCGGCGGCAGCCCCGTCAGCATCGCCCGGCCCCAGGCCCCGGCGCAGGCATAGGAGACCGTCCCGGCCAGCACTGCCAGTTGAGCCAGTGACGTGAGATCGAAGGACCGCAGCGCCCCGGGGCCGATGGCCAACGTCACGCCGAAAAAACCGAGGGTCACACCGAGGCCCTTGCGCCGGGTCAGCCGCTCGTCGGCGAAGACCAGCGCGGCGAGGATCACGCCGAAGATGGCCGTGGTCGCGTTGAGAATGGCGGTCAGGCCGGACGGGATGTGCAATTGCCCCCAGGCCATCAACGTGAAGGGGATGACATTGTTCAAAAGCCCCATGCCGAGCAGGCGCAACCACAGCGACCACCCGCGCGGCAGCGGACCGCGCTGCCAGAGCAAAACGCCGAGCAGGATCAGCGCCGCAATCCCGGTGCGGGCAAGCACCGCGGTCAGCGGGCCGATTTCATCGAGTGCGGTGCGGATCGCGAGGAACGATCCGCCCCAGAGCAGGCCCAGGAGCAGAAGTTCGGCCCAGGCGCGGGGCGAGAGGGACGTCTGTGTCATGGTACCGCTATGCCGCGTGCCCGGGTCCGGACCAATCCGATCCTTGCGCAAACGCGAAACGCGCGGGAGACGGGCCCCCGCGCGTTGCTGTGTTCGGCCCGGCCTTGGCTCAGAAGTTGGCGGTGTAGGAAACGCCGACACCCCAGGCCGAGTTGTTCTTGAACTTGGTGCCGGAGGCGTCCGTCGCATCGCCGAGGTCGACGTATTCGACGCCGACGCGCAGCTTGTGCGGGCCTTCGGTGAACTGCGCGCCGAGCCCGAGCGACGTGCGGCCGTCCGTCGGGGACAGGCGCGAGGCAACCTTGCCGTCGCCCGCCTCATAGGTGATCTGGGCAAAGGCGGAGTAGTTCTCGTTGAACTGCTTGCCTACGCCGAGTTTCCAGGTGACCACGTCGGATTCAAAGCCGGTGACCTCATTGCCGGTAACGGACTTGTATCCCGGCGTTTCGACGTGCCATGCGGACCACTCGGTCCATTTCACCTGGCCGAAGACCAGCGTGCCCGGCGCGACGCCGGTCTGGAAGTCCAGCGCGACGGACTGCGGCATGGTGATCTTCGTCTCGGAACTGCCGGGGATGGCGAAGAAGGGCAGGGATTCCGAGGTCGCGAACTTGTGCGTGACGGCGCTTTCGTAGGTCAGCGCCACGCGCAGCGCGATGTCCGGGATCTCGTAGGCGGCCCCCAACGTGTAGCCGAAATCGCCGGTCTGAGCGCCGGTTGCGTTGTACTGGAACGCTCCCGCCGGTGCGGTCGCCACGGCAGTTCCGTAGGCCACGGCCTGGGCCAGCTGGGCCTGCAGGCCGAGCACGCGCGGATCGGTCGCCGGAGCGCCCGCCGCAGCCAACTGTGCCAGACCGGCCTGGATCTGGGAGATGCCGGCAACGACGCTCTGCCCGGTCGCGCCGCGGATCATCTGGTCCGGAATGATGATGTTGGCCTTGCTCAGCACATAGCGTGCGCCGCCGAAGACGGAGAAGCGGTCGGACAGCTTGTATTTCAGGATCACCGAGGTCTGCTTGGACTGCCAGTCGGCGGTCAGCCCGGTGTAGAAGCCCTGGGTGTAGAGCGCGTTCGCGCCATAGGCCTGGTTGTGATAGAGGCCCAGGGTCAGCTGGTCGGTGAAATCCGTCTTGGCCGACAGGCTGAAGGTGCCGAAGCTGCGCGCCATGTTCCCGGTGCTGCCACCGCCGAGCGCGGCGGTATATTTGCCCGAGACCGACGGAGTCACGATGGAATGGCCGATGCTGAACGCGTTGCCGGGGGTGAACAGGAAACCGTAATCGTTACTGGCCCGTTCGATTCCCCCTGCGGTTGCAGCGGTAGCGGTCAGGGCGAGCGCGGCGGCCCCGAGAGTCGTTTTATACATTGGTGTCCCTCTTCCCAAGTCGGGAGTCTCATGTGATCGGCCCTGTGAGCGAAGGCCGCCTCCTTCGGACAAGCTAGAGGTCACCATATTGTCAGGTCAATCTTTGACGGAACGTCAGCCTGACGTGCCGGGACGCTGCGTCACGTTTTTGTAACAGCGCGTGGACGCGTCTCATGCAGGATATTGAGGTAATTCGCGCCGAAAATCACCGCTGCACCGAGGAAAACCCAAGGATCCAGAAGCTCGCCGTACAGCAGCATCCCGACGAAGGCGATCACCGGCAGCCGGGCGAAATCGATCGGCATGACTACGGTGGCCGGGGCCAGCGAGAGCGCGGTGGTCAGGCAGAAATGCGCCACAAGCCCGGCACAGGCGATCAGCACGATCCAGGGCAGGCTGGCCGCGGCGGGCAGGGCGATGTCGCCGTCGAACCCGGCACAGACCAGCCCGAAACAGGCCTGCATGGCCGTCAACCAGAAGAGGATCTGCGTGATCGGCTCGGTTCGCGTCAGCCGGCGGGTGAAAACCGCCGATCCGGCAAAACCTATGGCCGCGAGCGCCGCGGTGACAAGCCCGATGTGGAAGGTGTCCGGGTCAGGCCGCGCCACGATCAGGATGCCGAGGAATCCTCCGGACGCGGCAAGGATACGTCCCAGGGTCAGCCGTTCGCCCAGGAACAGCGGGCTGAGCAGCATCACCCAGAGCGGCGAGGTGAACTCCAGCGCAAAGACCTGCGCCAGCGGGATCACCGTGATCGAGTAGAACCACAGGTTCTGCCCGGCGAAATGCGAGATGTTGCGCAGGCCGTGCCAGCCCATCTTGCGCACGCCGATCTGGTGCCGGGTTCCGGCGACGCTGGAGACCACGAGCACGATGACGATGCCGATCAGGGAACGGTAAAGCATGATCTCGAAGGTATCGAGGTCGAGGCTGACAGCCCGACCGGCGATGGCCATTCCGGTGAAGGAAAAGATCGTGCCGATCATCCACAGACAGGCGCGAAGCGTCTGGTGCATGGGTCCTGTCCTCTCCTCCGGGGGGTGCCGTTCGCGGCATCTCGTGACGCTCTTGAAGTGGCAGAGCCGGACAGGATTGGCAAGGGGCAGGGCGGCGTCAGCCCGCCTTGCGCACCGGCTCTTCGAAGAGGGCATCTTCGTCTGCGATGGTTTCCTCCTCCCATGCGCTGTGCGTGGCGACGGCGAGGGGGGCGGCCAGCGGTGCCGGAAAGCGGATCGAGCGCCAGAGGTCAAGCCCGGCGAGGACCAGCGCGACCCGGTTCGGGGCCGCGATATAGAGCGGTCGCCAGCGCGGCGCGAAGCTGGTCTTGAACCGGGCAAGCCCCTCCGAGCCCGCCGCGTAGGGCGCGATGCGGGGGTGGGGAATGGCGGCGAGGTTGACCTCGCCGCGGCCGGTCAGCCGCGCGTGCTCGATCATTGCCGCGACAAGGGCATGCATGGTACCGGCGGGGGCGTCCGGGATCTGGCGCATCAGGTCGAGGCTGATCACTTCGGGCGTCTCGACGGCGGTGATGAAGGCGAGCAAATGGTCTTTGGCGAAGGCGGCGAAGATCGGCTTGTCGCGCAGGAATTCGCGGCAGAAACGCCCCATGGTGAGACCGCGCTCCCCGCCGTGCGCGGTTGCCCAGGCGTCGTTGACCCGGGCCATGGCGTCCCAGTCCGGTTTGGTCAGGCGGCGAATCTCGACACCGGCCTTCTGTGCCTTGCGGATGGCGCGGCGCAGCTGGCGGTACTCCGATCCCTCCAGCGCAAGACCGCGCGGGTCCACCACGGCCTCATAGGCAATCGGCGCGACGGACCATCCCTCGCGGCGCAGCAGCACCGCGTCGCGGCGGGTGATCTTGTACAGGCAGGCAAAGCGGTTCTGAACGCGGGCGAGATCGCGGAACGGATGCAGCAGCGGCCGCAGGTCGCCATGCGTCGGCCCGAGGAACAGCGTCAGCGTATGCGGGCTGCGCAGCAGGCAGGCGGCATGGCCGGGCAGGTGCAGCCCGAGGCTGTCGGCCTGGGCGGCGATGGCATGTTCCGCCCGCGCGCCGCGCGTCGGTGCCGGAATGTCGTGGGCACTCCGCCGCCGGTCCGGTTGCGCGACCAGCGCATAGGCCGCGGCGACCAGGCATGGCAGCGCGTAGTAACACAGGCGATAGGCCAGCAGCGCGGCGGCGAGCACCTCGACATCGACGTGGGGGATGAGGCTGACGAGCGCCAGCTCGAACGGCCCCGCGCCGCCCGGCGTGCCCCCGACCAGGCCCGCACCCAACGCCAGCATGTAGGCGCCGACCATCGGCAGCAGCGGCAAGCCCAGGTCCGGTGGCAACAGCACGTAGAGCGCCAGCGCGGCGAACACCATGTCGCAGAAACTCAGCGCCAGCAGCTGTGCCGCCGCGGTCAGGCTCGGCAGGCGCAGGCTGCGCCCGAGGACCGGGAACACGGGAAAGCGCAGCAACAGGGCACAGCCCGCCACCAGCATCGCCGGGACCGCGACGAGGCTGAGCGCGCCGTGGCCGGTGACCTGCGGCACCGCGAAACTGACGGCGAGCAGCGCCCAGGCCGCCAGGAAGGTCAGGGTGACGAAGGCGGTCAGTTGGAGGATGCGGGCGTGCCCAAGCGCAGGCATCAGCCGCCAGCGCACAGCGGCGCCGACCGCCGGACCAAAGCCGATCACCTGCCCGAGCGCGATCGCCGACGCCCCCGCGCGGCGCGCGATCATGCCCCGGGTGCCGGTGTTGAAATGCCGGTGGGCGATCAGGTCGTATTGCGCAAGGCACCAGAAGCTGCCGGCGGAAAAGACCACGGCGGCCAGCCAGCGTACCGGCGGGATCTCCTGAAACGCCTGCCGCACCGCGTGCCAGTCCAGTGCCCCTCCCTTGTGCAAGAGGAACCACAGGCACAACAGGCCAAGCGTCAAAGGCAGGCTGCGCTTGAGCAGCGCGGCCCGATGGGCGGACAACACGTTCAACACCGCTTTCTCCCACCGAAAGAGTTTCGTGACCGTACGGCAGGAGTACTGACCGCAGGTTAACGTCGGCATTTCCCCCGCAGGTTCTCTCAACCTTGGTTAACGCGCCGCAGGCCCGATTTCGGCAAAAGATGTGGGCGAGAGGCATGTTGCCAAGGTCCGTCACATGCCGTTTACTGAATGCCGGAGGAGAGCGGGAGACGGCGATGCCAGACACACCGAAACCCGGCGTGCCAGCGCTGCGGCCTGTGGATTTTGCCCTGCTGGGCGAGGCGCTGCGGCGCGGTGCGCGCGATCTGCGGCAGGCAAAGGGCTTTGCGCTCGTCTTCGCGGGCGTCTACGTGCTCGGCGGCTGGCTGATGGCCTGGATCACGCAGGTGACCGGGCAAAGCTACTGGCTGGTCTTCGCCGCGGTGGGTTTCCCGATGATCGGCCCCTTTGCGGCGGTGGGCTTCTACGACATCTCGCGGCGCATCGAACAGGGCAGACCGCTGGACTGGATGCAGATCTTCAGCGTTGTCCTGCGCCAGTCGAAACGGCAACTGCCGTCGATCAGCGCCATCATCATCGTGGTCTTCCTGTTCTGGTTCTTCCTCGCGCACATGATCTTCGCGCTGTTCCTCGGGCTCTCGACCATGACCAACGTGTCGAGTTCCTACGAGGTCTTCCTCAGTGCGAACGGCCTGACGATGCTCGCGGTGGGGACCGTGGTCGGGGCAGGGTTCTCGACGTTGCTCTACATGATCACGGTATTGTCGCTGCCGATGCTTCTGGACCGGGAGATCGACTTCGTCACGGCGATGATCACGTCTTTCCAGTATGTCGCGGCGCACCCCGTCCCGATGCTGGCCTGGGCCGCGTTCATCGCGGTCTTCGCGCTGGTCTCCATGCTGCCACTGTTCCTCGGGCTGTTCCTGTCGCTGCCGCTGCTCGGCCACGCGACCTGGCACCTCTACGACATGCTGGCGCAGGGTCCGGAACCGGACACGCCGGAGGCCTTGCCGGCCTGACCCCTTTCGGCGGCTGAAGATTTGCGGGGCAAAATTTTGCCCGGGGACAGCGCCCCGGGCAAAAAAGTTCTCCCGAGAAATTTTTCCTACGTCAGGCGCCGCGGGCCAGCGCGGCAACCCCGGTCCGGGCGATCTCGATCAGGCCGAGAGGGCGCATCAGGTCCGCGAAGGCGTCGATCTTGTCGGAGGGGCCGGTCAGCTGGAAGACGAAGCTTTCCAGCGTCGAATCCACCACCTGCGCGCGGAAGATGTCCGCCAGCCGCAGCGCCTCGACACGCTTCTCGCCCTGGCCTGCGACCTTGATCAGCGCCAGTTCGCGCTCGACGCTCGGGCCCTCGACGGTCAGGTCGTGCACGTCGTGCACCGGCACGATGCGGCCCAGCTGCGCCTTGATCTGCTCGATCACCTGCGGCGTGCCGGTGGTGACGATGGTGATGCGGCTCAGGTGGCCCTGGTGGTCGACCTCCGCCACGGTCAGGCTGTCGATGTTGTAGCCCCGGCCCGAGAACAGGCCGATGACCCGGGCCAGCACGCCCGGCTCGTTCTCCACAAGCACCGCGATGGTATGCGTTTCCTGGACGTCCGAGAAACTCGGGCGCAGGTTGTAGGCGGAGTGCTTGGTGGAGCCTTTTTTGATGTTGAGCGCCGACATCGGTCTTCCTTTCGCGTGCGGTGCCAAGGGTTTGGCGGGTCTTTTTCGTTCAGTCTGCGTAGCCGTGGCGCTCGATCCAGGGCTGGAGGATCGGCATCACCGGGGCAAGGGCGGTCTCGTAGCGGCGCCAGCGGCCATCGGCGCTGGAATAGAGGTCCTGCGTCACCTGGCTGTAGCTGGGCGTGCGGATCACCGGGCGGGCGGCGGCGGACTTGCGGTAATCGGCCATCGCGTCCTGCCACGCGAGCCCGATGTGCTGCAGAACGGGTTCAACCGCGCCCTTGAGGTCGGTGATCAGGTGCTCGTAGCGGATGTCCACGACGTCGAGGTCGAGCCGGTCGCGGTAGGTTTGCCACAGCGTGAACACCCGGTCGTAGGTCCGCGCGGCCTCCTCGAGATGGTGGAAGGTGTTCATCGCCTCGTTCGGCTTGAAATTCTGCATGAAGCAGCTCAGCACCGAATCCGCCGGGTGGCGCAGGGACAGCACGAACTTGGCCGCCGGGAAGTGCCGCGCGATGGAGGCGGCTTCGGCGAGGTTCAGCGGGAACTTGTCCACCGGCAGGCGGCCGTTCAGCGGCGCGCCAAGGTGGCGTTCGAAGACCCGGAGATACTCGGCGCGGCGGGTGGCGATCTCGTCGGACGACAGCGCGCCGAGGGCGGCGTTTTCCGCCATTTCGGGAATGCCCTGGTTCAGCGTGCCGACCATCGGCTTTTCCTCGACCACCGCGAGCGACGGGTGCCCGCGCAGGATGGTGTCCAGCAGCGTCGTGCCGGAGCGCGGAAAGCCGACGAGGAAAACGGGCTGCACGCCCTCCGCAGGCTCCGCGCTCCAGCCGGTGCCGATCTGCTCCGCGCCCTGCAGGCGCCCGGTGATCATGCGGGTGAAGACGTTGCTGTGTCCGCGGGGAACATGCATCCGGTTCTGGAGCGAATTCATTTCGGTGAAGGCTTCGAAAGCCTCGTCCGCCCGGTCCAGCCCGTCGAGGGCCCGTCCGCGCAGCTCGGCATGCACCGAGCGGCTGTGCGGGGGCAGGGCGAGCGGCTCGATGCCGTCCAGCACCGCGAGTGCTTCTTCGTTCTGCCCGCGGCGGCTCAGCAGCGCGGCCTGTTGCATCAGCAGCAGGGGGTGCCCCGGACAATTGCGCAGCGCGGTCTGCAGCGTCTTCTCCAGGTCGTCCAGCCGGTTCAGACGCTCCAGCGTGCGGCAGAGCGCATCCCAGGTCAGCGGCTGGCGCGGGCCGAGGCTGCTGGCGCGGCGCAGGTGCGTCTCCGCCCCGGTCACGTCGTCGAGGTCATAGAGCGCCTGGCCCATGGCCAGGTGGCTCTCCGCCATCTCCGGCGCCACGTCGAGCGCGCCCTGTGCGGCCTCCACCGCCGCCTGCGTCTGGCCGGCCCGCTGCAGCATGGTCGAGAGATTGATGTAGCTGTCCGGTAGCGCCGGATCGGTGCGGATGGCGTGATCGTAGGTCCGCAGCGCCTGGTTGTTCTTTCCGGTCATGCGCAGCGCCGTGCCGAGTGCGTTGGCAACGTCGGAGGCCAGCGGCTGGCGTTCCAGCAGGCCCGGGGCCTCTGCGATGATGCGCTTCCAGTCGTTCGCCGCCATGGCGCGGCGGATGGTTTCGGCGATGCGCTGATCTTCGCCGGTCAGCCGCACCAGCGGGCGGGCTGCGGCGCCAAGGCCCGCCAGCGCGCGCCGCGCGTCGCGGTTGCGGCTGTCCTTGGCCAGAACCTTGCGCAGCAGCGCGGCGGCTTCGGCGGAACGGCCGTCCCGGGCAAGCTCTGCGGCCTGAACCACGGGGTCGAGCGAGGTTGGCATGGGGGTGCGGGACATGGGAGGGCTTTCGTCAGGAGGGAGAGGGAAGGCGCGCGGCACCGCGCGCCTTCTGTGTCGGACGGGCAGGGGTCAGACCAGCACCGCGCCCTTGCCGGCAATGGCGTTGGTGGCCTTGGCATCGCCGAGCAGCATCTTGTTGTGCGGCTCGCCCGACGGGATCATCGGGAAGCAGTTCTCGTGCTTCTCGACGAGGCAGTCGAAGATCACCGGACCGTCGTAGTTGATCATTTCCATGATCGCGTCGTCGAGATCCGCCGGGTCCTTGCACAGGATGCCTTTCGCCCCGAAAGCCTCCGCGAGCTTGACGAAATCCGGCAGCGCTTCCGACCACGAGTGCGAATAACGCTCGCCGTGCAGCAGCTGCTGCCACTGGCGCACCATGCCGAGGCGTTCGTTGTTCAGGATGAACTGCTTGACCGGCAGGCG
The DNA here is from genome assembly GCF_049803835.1 of Tropicibacter sp. S64. Lineage (NCBI taxonomy): Bacteria > Pseudomonadati > Pseudomonadota > Alphaproteobacteria > Rhodobacterales > Roseobacteraceae > Tropicibacter > Tropicibacter sp. S64. Next base: position 88,594 of record NZ_JBNAGK010000009.1, read on the forward strand.
GTACTGGATCGCGGTGCCCATCTCCTGCATGTTCATCAGCCACGAGGCCTCACCCGCCACGTTGATCACCAGCGCCTCGGGGTGGGCCATCTGCACGCCGATGGAGGCGGGGAAGCCGTAGCCCATGGTGCCGAGGCCACCGGAGGTCATCCAGCGGTTCGGGTCCTCAAAGCCGAGGTACTGCGCTGCCCACATCTGGTGCTGGCCGACCTCGGTGCAGACGTAACGGTCCATGCCCTTGGTCAGCGCTTCGAGGCGCTGCAGGGCGTGTTGCGGCTTGATCGTGCCTTCGGAGGGCTTGAACTTGAGGCAGTCCACCGCCTTCCAGGTCTCGATCTTTGCCCACCACTTGGCGAGACCCTCGCGGTTGATCTTGCGGCCGCGCGATTTCCACAGGTTCAGCACGTCCTCCAGCACGTGGCCGACGTCGCCGACGATCGGGATGTCGGTCTTGATGACCTTGTTGATCGAGGACGGGTCGATGTCGATATGCGCCTTGCGGCTGTTCGGGCTGAAGGCGTCGATGCGGCCGGTGATGCGGTCGTCGAAGCGGGCGCCGATGTTGATCATCAAATCACAGCCGTGCATGGCGAGGTTGGCCTCGTAGAGACCATGCATCCCGAGCATCCCCAGCCAAGACTTGCCCGACGCCGGATAGGCGCCGAGACCCATCAGGGTCGAGGTGATCGGAAAGCCCGTGGCCTCCACCAGTTCGCGCAGCAGCTGGCTTGCCGCCGGGCCGGAGTTGATGACGCCGCCACCGGTATAGAACACCGGCTTCTCCGCTTTCTCGATGGCCTCCACCAGCTCGGTGATCATCGCCATGTCGCCCTTGACCTGCGGCTGGTAATGCCGGGTCGAGGCGGCGGGCTTCGGCTGATAGGTGCCGGAGGCGAACTGCACATCCTTCGGAATGTCGACGAGCACCGGGCCGGGACGACCCGAGGTGGCGACGTGGAAGGCTTCATGGATGGTCGCGGACAGCCGCTCCGTCTCCTTCACCAGCCAGTTGTGCTTGGTGCAAGGACGGGTGATGCCGACGGTATCGGCCTCCTGGAAGGCGTCCGAGCCGATCATGAAAGTCGGCACCTGGCCGGTCAGAACGACGATCGGGATCGAGTCGAGCAGGGCGTCGGTGAGGCCGGTCACCGCGTTCGTGGCACCGGGGCCGGAGGTCACGAGCACGACGCCGGGCTTGCCGGTGGAGCGGGCATAGCCTTCGGCGGCATGCACCGCGCCCTGTTCGTGGCGGACAAGCACATGTTTGATGTCGTTCTGCTGAAAGACCTCGTCATAAATCGGTAGCACGGCGCCACCGGGGTATCCGAATACCGTGTCCACGCCCTGGTCCTTGAGGGCCTGAACCACCATTTTCGCTCCGGTCATCTGACGTGTCATCGTGCTTCTCCAATTTTGACACTCATCGTGTGCGCACAAAAAAGCCCCCGATTTTCATCTCGGGGGCGCATGGGGTAACCAGATGGTTCCGATTTACTCGGCCATGCGCCTTGATCCTACGACTACCACTAGAATGGACATCTTCCGGGGCTCCGTTTGCGTGCGCGGTGGACCATATGAGCCATCTTTCGGGGCGTCAACCGCAAATGGGTGAAAAAAGTTACGCTTGGGTGCGAAAATCTTTTCGAAAGTTGCGCTGTGCTCCGTTTCGCCGGTCTTTTCGAAATCCGGCCTGCGGTGCGAGCCTGCACACCGCCCCAGATGCATGCGATGCAAAGGCTTCAACCGCGCGGTTCGTGCCGTTACACTGGCCGCGAAGCGCGTAACCCGTGAGTGAACGAGGGACCATGGCCGAACGGGACAGTCGAATCGCCGGGACATTCGTGCCGGGCAGCCAGGCGGCGCTCGACGCCCTGATGTCGGAGCTGTGCGGCAGCGTCGCGGCGCTGCGGGACGCGCTGCCCGGCGATCCCGTGGCGGTGGTTTCGCCCCATGCGGGCTATGCCTATAGCGGCAAGCTGGCCGCCGCGGCCTGGAGCACGACCGCGCGTCTGTCGCCGCAACGCATCGCCATCCTGTCACCCGCGCATCACGCGTTCTTCGACGGCATCGCCGTGCCGACCGGCCATGATGCCATCCGCCTGCTGGACCGCCGCCACCGCATCGACACCCGCGCGGTTCAGGCGCTGATCCGCTCCGGCCTTGCTTACGGTCATGACCTTGCATTCGAGAGCGAGCACGGCATCGACACACAGCTGCCGTTCGCCCGTCACTTTCACCCCAGGGTCCCGGTGGTTCCGATCGTCACCGGGCGCGGGCCGACCGCGCAGGTGGCGCGGCTGATCGACCGGCTCGATCGCATGGACGGGCAAACGCTGTTTGTCCTGTCGAGCGATCTCAGCCATTTCTATGCACAGTCGAAGGCCACCAGCGTCGACGGGCAGGCCGCGCGGTTCCTCGAAACCACGCAGCCTTCGCTGATCACGCCGATCCACGCGTGCGGCGCACAGGCGCTCTCCGGTTGGCTGCAATCCCGCGCCGGACGCGCGGCGCGGGCGCTGCGGCTCGGGATGCACACGTCGTATAACACGACGAACGACGCGGCGCGGGTCGTCGGATACGGCGCCTGGGCGCTGTTCGCTCCGGAGACTGACATCCTCGATGCCGCTTCGCGCCAGACGCTGCTGACCGTGGCCCGGCAGGCGCTGGTCTCCCGGTTGAACAAGGGGCTTGCGCCGGTGGTGGACGCGGCGACCTTTGCGGTGCCGCTGCGCACCTATGCCGCGACTTTCGTGACGCTGGAGCAGGCCGGCGTCCTGCGCGGCTGCGTCGGCTCCATGGTGCCGCACCTGTCGATGGTCGAGGACGTGGCGAAGAACGCCGTGCGGGCCGGATTCGACGATCCGCGCTTTCCGCCGATCTCGGTGACCGACCTGCGCGCGCTGTCGATCTCGGTCTCGGTGCTGACGCAGCCGGTGGCGCTCGACGTGGCGGACGAGGATGCCCTGGCCGCCGCGCTGGTTCCCGGCAAGTCCGGCGCGATCCTGATGAACGGATCGCAGCGGGGGCTGTTCCTGCCGTCGGTCTGGTCCTCGCTGCCCGATCCCGCCGATTTCGTCGCGGGGCTCGAGCGCAAGGCCGGCCTCGCGGGACGCCCCTGGGACGAGACGATGCAGGTGCAGGTGTTCCGGGCCGAGGCGTTTTCGGAGGCCGCCGCCGTGTCCGAGGTGGCCTGACCGGCACGATCCCGCGGATTGCAACAATCAGGCGCGAAAGCGTGATTTGTCCGTGTGGGCCTCTCCGGGGCATGCTGAACCCATCGGTTCACTCTGGAAGGCTCCCCACCATGGCCCGTTTCGTCCGGCACCGCAGCTTTACCCTCCCCAAGGCCGTCGCCCTGGTGGCGTTGATGGCCGCATCGCTGCTGATGGGCGGCGTGCCACACCCGGTGAGCGGCGAGGCCCGCATGGATAATCCGGTGACCGAGCGCGTGGTGCCGGCACTCTTCGGCTTCGGGCCGGGCTGCGATCCGGCGTCGAAGGGCGTCAGCGTCTGAGTTTCAGACCGTCACCCCGGTACCCTGCAACACCCCGTGTTCCAACGCGTAGCGGGTCAGGCCCGCCGTGCTCGAAATGCCAAGCTTGCGCTTGATGTTCTTTCGGTGCGTCTCCACCGTCCGCACGGAAATATCGAGCACCAGCGCCACTTCCTTGTTGGACTTGCCCTGTGCCAGTTGCAGCAGCACAGACTGCTCGCGGTTGGTCAGCGGCTCGCGTGCGCCGTCCTGCGGCGTCAGCGCGCCCTCGGCGCCGGTGCACAGGTAGCGCTCGCCGGTCATGATCACGTCGATCGCCCGCTTGATCTCCTCCGTCGGCACATCCTTGAGCACGTAGCCCCGCGCACCGTGGCTCAGCGCCGTCGAGACATACTCCGGCGTGTCGTGCATCGACAGCACGAGGATGCGCATGTCCGGCCGCCGCTCCAGGATCATTTCCGTCGCCGACAGCCCGTTCAGCCCCGGCATGTTCAGGTCCATCAGGATCACGTCCGGATCGAGCGCATCCAGACGGTCGATCATCTGCTGCCCGTCCGACAACGTCGCCAGAACGGTGATGTCGTCATAGCTTTCGAGGATCGCCTCGATCCCCTCCGCCACCATCGGGTGGTCGTCCACCACGACGACGCGGGTCACTTGGTCGGGATCGTCTGTCATGCCTGTACCTTCGTCCTGACGGGCTGGCCTTCCTCGGGCGGCAGGAGGTGGCTCAGCGGAACCTGGGCCTCGATAACCGTGCCGGTCTTCGAGGACAAGATGCGCAGCGTCCCGCCCAGCTGGTCCATCCGCTCCTGCATGTTGCGCAGTCCGATGCCCTTGTGCGGCCCGCGCGGCGCATCGCCGAGCCCCTTGCCATTGTCCGAGACCCGCAGTGTCGCGCCGTCGCGGTGGCCGCGCAGGTCGATCACCACGCGGGTCGCGCCGGAATGCCGCTCGACATTGGTCAGGGCCTCCTGCCCGATGCGGTAGAGCGCGATCTTGCTGTCCTGGTCGAGCCGGTTGCGGAAGACCACCGTGTCGAACCGGGTTTCGATGCCCGTCCGGGTGCGGAAATCGTCGGTCAGGCTCTTCAGCGCCGGGCCGAGTCCGAGATCGTCCAGCACCCCGGGCCGCAGGTCGCGGCTGATCCGACGGACCTCGTGGATTGCTTCCTGCAGGTTGTCGATTCCCTTGTTCAGCGTCTCCGCCGCCCGGTCGTCCCCGGACGCGATGCGGCGGCGGGTGATGTCGAGCGCGTATTTCACGCCGACGAGGATCTGGCTGATGCCGTCGTGCAGCTCCCGCGCCACGCGGCCGCGCTCCTCTTCCTGCGTGTCGAATACCCGCTGTGTCAGTTCCTTGAGCTTGGCATCCGCCAGCCGCCGCTCGCGAATGTTCATGAAGACCCCGGAGGAGAACACCAGCAGCAGCGCCCCCAGCGTGATCGCCCCGATATACAGGAACGTGCGCTGAACCCGCGCCTCCACCTCCGCGCGGGAGGCGGCGACGCTGGCAAGGATGTCGTCGATGAACACGCCGGTGCCCACCGCCCACCGCCAGGACGGGAAGGAGGTGACATAGGTGATCATCCGCGCCTCCTCGCCGGTGGAGGGCTTGGGCCAGAGGTGTTCGACGTAGCCCGCGCCCTGCCGCGCCACGTCGATGAACGCCTTGACCACCGGCGTGCCCTCGCTGTCGGTGAGGTCCAGCCAGTTGCCGTTGATGAGATCGGTCTGTCGCGGCGAGACGAGGTTGGTGCCGTCGTAATCGTAGACGAAGAAGAAGCCTTCCTCGCCATAGATCATCGCCGCGAGGATCTGCATGACCTGCCGCTTGGCATCCTCGTCGGTGGGCGAGGCGGAGCCATAGACGAAATAGAAGCCGTTACGCGCCTGCGTGACATAGTTCTGCAACTCGCGTTTCTTGGCCTCGATCAGCTGGGTTTCGAGACTGCGGATCTCCCGCTCCGCCAACGCGCGCGACTGCTCCGCCACAAGCAGCGCGATGGCCGAGACCGCGAGGATCATCGGCACGGAGGCCAGCAGGAATACCTTCTGACCGTAGGAGGGGCGTAGGCGGGACAAGAGGCCGGGCATGGCCGGCACGGTATCCGATGGCTTGGCACTGGGGAAGGGGGCGCGGCGTCGGAGCGGACCCTGCGAGCCAGCACCCTGGAGCGGGCAAACGCCGCCGCGCTGCAGGGTTGTGCCAATCCTGGAAACACACCGCAAAGGCGTGGCAAGGCGGGGTTTCGCCGTTTCAAAAGCGCGCAAAGCGGGAGCGAACGGCCAAAAAACCTGCCCAACTCCGTAGCAGTGGGTATTTCCATTGCGGGCGGGTCTGCCTAACGTGCCCACACTTTCAACGATCCGCGCGATGGGGGAGCCTCGCGCACTCGAAAAATCTGGGAGGATTTCATAATGGATCGCCGTTCTTTCCTTCGCGCCTCGACCGTGGGCGCGGGGGCTGCCGCTGCAGCCTCGACCCTTGCCGCTCCGGCTTATGCCCAGGGCAAGCGCACCCTGACCATGGTCACCTCGTGGCCGCGCGGCTTTGCCGTTCTCGATGACGCGGCACAGTACCTCGTCAAGTTCACCAACGAGCTGTCCGACGGCAACCTGACCATCGACCTCAAGGCTCCGGGCGAACTCGTTGGCGCGCTGGAAGTGTTCGACGCCGTGTCCTCGGGCCAGGCCGACATGTACCACTCCGCCGACTACTACTTCGTCGGCCAGCACCCGGCCTTCGCGTTCTACACCGCCGTGCCCTTCGGCGGCACCGCGCAGGAAATGATCAACTGGTACTACCATGGCGGCGGCCAGGAGCTCCATGACGAGCTCGGCATGATCTTCAACCTGAAGGGCCTGCAGGCCGGCAACTCCGGCTCCCAGTCCGGTGGCTGGTTCCGCAAGGAAATCACCTCCAAGGACGACTTCAACGGCCTCAAGTTCCGCATGCCCGGCCTCGGCGGCCAGGTGCTCGGCAAGCTCGGCGCCTCGGTGCAGAACATCCCGGGCGGCGAACTCTACCAGGCGCTGTCCTCCGGTGCCCTCGACGGTCTCGAGTGGGTCGGCCCGCTCGCCGACGAGCGCGCAGGCTTCCAGGAAGTGGCGAAGGTCTACTACACCGCCGGTTTCCACGAGCCGGGCTCGGCGCTCTCCGCCAACGTCAACCTCGACGTCTGGAACGATCTCGGGGCCGTCAACCAGGCGATCCTGAACTACGCCTCCATGGCCGTCACCCACTACCAGCTGGCCGAAACCCTCGCCAACAACGGTGCCGCCCTGGCCCGTCTGCAGGCGCAGGGCGTCAAGACGCTGCAGTTCCCGGATGACGTCTGGGATGCCTTTGGCGCGGCCTCCAAGGAAATCATGGACGAGAACATGGGCGACGAGCTCTTCGCCAAGACCCGCAAGTCCTTCGACGAAAGCCTCGCCAGCTCCGCGGCCTGGATCCAGAAGTCGGACGGCTACTACGTCGAGCAGCGCGTGCGCGTGCTGGGCGGCTGAGCCTCCTTCGCGGGACATAAGGAAAGGCCCCTGCCACGCAGGGGCCTTTTCACACATGGGCGCAGGGCCTGCGCCGATCCAAAGAACTTCAAGAAAACGCCGGATAACCGGCTGTCACGGGGGAAATCATGGAAGAAGAGGGCGCAACCGGCTTTCTGCCTGCCATGGCCGATCTGGTGGTCTGGATCATCCAGTCCATCCTGATGGCATTCTACAATCTGGGATACGCGCTCACGCATCCCGCGCTCTGGCTCGACTGGAGCGACAAGGAAGCGATCATGCGCTTCGTCTATTACGGGGGCTCGACGGAGCTGTTCTTCGTCGCCTTCACGACCTTCCTCGTGATCTTCCTCGTCGGCCTGTGGAACAACCGGTTCCTGTGGAACGTGGTCGTCGGCCTGGAGTTCTTCGCCAACTGGACCGGCCGTTTCTTTGCCTGGGCGGGGCTTCTGATGGTGCTCCAGCAGGTCATCATCGTGCTGATGCAGCGCATCTTCACCCGGCCCGACATCGTGATCGGCCTCGGCATCCCGATGCAGTTCGACATCTCCTGGTACGCCGAGGAGCTCAAGCTCTACAATGCCATGGTGGTGGCGCTCTGCCTGACCTACACCTTCGTGCAGGGCGGGCATGTGCGCGTCGACCTGATCTATTCCGCCGTCAGTTTCCGCACGAAACGCGTCATCGACATGTTCGGCTCGCTGTTCTTCATGATCCCGATGGCCGTGCTGATCTGGATGTATTCCTGGTACTTCCTGTGGCGCTCGCTCATCGTGCCGAAGCCCTCTGCCTCGGACCAGCTCGACCGCCTCGTCATGAAGGCCCGCGCGCTGAAATGGAACGTCGAGACCATCGGCTTCTCCCCCAACGGCTTCAACGCCTACTTCCTCTTCAAGATCCTCATGGTGGCGCTGGTCGGCATGATCTTCATCCAGGCCTGGGCCTTCTTCTACCGCTCCTTCCTCGAGTGGAAGGAAGGCGAGGAAAGCGAGGGCAAGTACCTCGACCGGGACATCCTGGAAACGGGCGAAGAGCCCTACGACCACGCAGAATTCTGAGGCGGAGTAGAGACACATGCTATTCGGACTAGATGGCGTCGAGATCGGCCTGATCATCGTCTTTCTCACGCTCTTTGCAGCGATCCTGTCGGGCTTTCCGGTGGCCTTTGCCATCGGCGGCGCGGGGGTCATTTCCTTCGGCATCATCGCCGCGCTCGACAGCGCGGGGCTGCTGATCCACCAGGCCATCGACACCTCGTCGGACGCCTATAACGCTTTGGTCGCCTCGGGGGTGCCGGAAGAGACCATCTCGATCTTCCGAAACCCGGACCTGCCCCGCATCGGCATCTCGGTGTTCGAGCGCGGCTGGGAATACGCGCTCGACCGAAACGTGTCGTTCATCGTGAACCGCATCAACGAGCGCGTCATCGCGGGCCAGTCCATCGAGACGCTGCTTGCCGTGCTGATGTTCGTGCTCATGGGCATCGTGCTGGAACGCTCGAAGATCGCCAACGACCTCCTGACCACCATGGCGCGGGTCTTCGGCCCGCTGCCGGGCGGCCTTGCCGTGTCCATCGTGGTCGTCGGCGCCTTCCTCGCCGCCTCCACCGGCATCGTCGGCGCGACGGTGGTGACCATGGGCCTGCTGGCCCTGCCGACCATGCTGCGCAACAATTACTCGCCGGAACTGGCGACGGGTGTCATCGCCGCCTCCGGCACGCTGGGGCAGATCATCCCGCCGTCCATCGTCATCGTCCTGCTCGGCACGCTCGCCGGGGACCTCTACTCGGCGGCGCAGGAAGCCCGCGCGGTGGAGGCCGGATGCTCCGACGCGCTGACCTACCTGGGCGAGCCCGCGGTGGTTTCTGTCGGTACGCTGTTCCAGGCGGCGCTGCTGCCGGGCATTCTGCTGGCGGTGCTCTACGGTCTCTATGCCTTCGGCTTTGCCATGCTCAACCCGTCCAAGGCGCCCGCCGTGGAACTGGGTGCCAGCACCAACGAGCCGGTGACCCGTGGCGAGGCCTTCACCTGGTATCTCGGGGTGCCGGTGGCGCTGATCGCGGGCTTCATGATCCTGGCGCAGGTCAATGTCGTCGGCGGACAGGACACCACGATCTCCAGCTTCTCCGACCTCGGCGAAGCCGCGTCGCTGCGCACCAATGTCGATGAGCGCTGCAAGGCGGCGATGATCGACCTGCACGGTCAGGAGGCCTGGGACACCGCCGTGGCGGAACAGAAGGCCATCGACGACGCCGGCGCCAGCACCGAGAGCCACCGCCGCACGCCGGAGGAAATCGAGACGCTGCGCGCCGAGAAGATCGCTGCCGCCGCGCCCATCGGCACCGGCATCGCGATCCTCGCCGTGGTCTTCGGCCTGATCCTCTCCGTGGCGCGAGGCGTGTCGCCCTCGTCCGAGCCGCTGCCGCTGCTGATCGGGGCCGCGGGCATCGTGCTCGGACTGCTGGTCGATGTCGTCGCCCTAGGGCCGACGACCTCCGCGGGCACGACGGTGCTGCTGATGGCGCTGCCCTGGGCGCTCAGCGTCTACGGTTGTTACCACGCCTTCCAGCGCCTGGCGCAGCATGACCTGCTGCGGGTGGTCTTCCCGCCGCTGGTGCTGATCGTCGCGGTGCTCGGCTCCATCCTCGGCGGCATCACCAACCCGACGCCCGCCGCGGCGCTCGGCGCGGCCGGTGCCATCATGCTCGCGGCCTATCGCAAGCTGAAGGATCAGGACCGCAGCCCGAAGATCATCATCTGGTCGACCCTGGCGGTGGTGGTAATGATCCTGATGGGGGTCAACTTCGACCTCAGGATCAACACCGCCGACGTTTCCGTCGAAAGCTGGATCGCCTTCTTCTTCACCTATGCGCTCTGGCTCTACGCGCTGTTCGGCCTGCTGTTCAGCTGCTGGGTGCTGTTCACTGCCGGGGTGCTGACACCGGCGGTGCGGGAGACAGCCAAGGTGACCTCGATGGTGTTCACCATCCTGATCGCCTCGCAGCTGCTGAACCTCGTGGTGATCTCCTTCGGCGGCGAGCATTACATCCAGGACTTCCTCAAGAGCTTCGACAACGAGGTGAAGGTCTTCCTGATCGTGATGCTGGTGCTCTTCGTGCTCGGCTTCGTGCTCGACTTCCTGGAGATCATCTACATCGTGGTGCCGATCGTCGGGCCAGTGATCTACGGCGGCTCGTTCGACCCGAAATGGGTGACGATCATGATTGCGGTGAACCTGCAGACCTCCTTCCTGACGCCGCCCTTCGGCTTCGCGCTGTTCTACCTGCGCGGCGTGGCCCCGAAGGAAGTCACCACCGGCCATATCTATCGCGGCGTGGTGCCCTTCGTGCTGATCCAGGTGCTGGGGCTGGCCATCCTGTGGTGGTTCCCGGGGATCGTCACCATCGTGCCGGACCTGATGCCGAACTGATCCCTGGAACAGGGCAAACGAAAGGGCCGTCCCGCCGGGGCGGCCCTTTTTTCTGGCACCAACGCCGCGGCACAGGGGCCATGGCGCCAACCTCAGGTGCCGCATAGGCCCGACGTTTGGAGCAAACGACGAATTGTGATACCATCCTCCGGAATTTACGGACTTTATTCAATTTATGGGGGATATATCATGAAGGCAGTTCTACTTGCGGGTGTCATGTGGGCAGCCGCGTTTTCCGCCCCGGCCGCAGATGCGGCGACGCTGGTCACCGATGGCACAACGGGCATTGGCAGTGTCCACGGCGCGACCGGCGTGATCGTCGGCGGCAACACCTATACCGTCACCTTCCAGGACGGGAGCTGCGCCGGGCTGTTTTCCGGGTGCGATGAACAGACGGATTTCCCGTTTCCGTCCGTGCCCGGATCCGCGGTGCTGACCAGCCTGGCAAACGACGCCGTCAATGCGCTGTTGACGCAGGTGTTTCCCTTGATTTCGGGCGTCGAGGCCAATCCGCGCCTCATTCGCGGCTGTACCAGCACCGCGGTGTGCAACGCGCTGTTTCCCTATTTTTACAACAGCGCGATTTCCGGCGCCAACGTGAACCTGATCGGCGTTCAGAACACGAGCAGCGCCCCGGCGGAACGGTTCTTCCGAGGCACGTCGCAGACTTCGGATTTCTCGATCCTCGGCCAGGAAACCTATGTGACCTGGACCCCGTCAAGCATAAACGCCCCGGTGCCCCTGCCAGCGGCGCTGCCGCTTCTGATGGCAGGCCTCGCGAGCTTCGGCGTCCTGCGTCGGCGCAGACGGACGGGCTGACGAACCGGGCAGGGATGCCCCCACCCCGGCCCTCCCCAAGGGGGAGGGAGCCCCGGCGCCTCGCATCCGCGTGATCGCACCGACCCGCGCGGCGCTCGCCCAAACGAACACGCCCCGGGAACGAGCCCGGGGCGTATGCGGTGCCGATGCGGTTTGGCGCGTCTATTCCGCCGCCCGCGCGTCTGCCATCTTGCCGGTCAGTTCCGTCCAGGCGTCGTACTGCGACAGGAAAACCTTGCCGGTCAGGTCGTCGAGGAAATGCGAGCGTTGCAGCCGGTCCATCACCGGACCCTTGACCTCCGACAGGTGCAGGGTCACGCCGCCCTCGCCAAGCCGCCGGTTCAATTCCTCCAGAGTCTCCAGCGCACTCATGTCCACCTCGTTGACCGCCGGGAACATCAGGATGACATGCTTGAGCGGCTGCTCGCAGGCGACCCGGTTCAAGATGTAATCCTCCAGGAACCGCGCGTTGGCAAAGTAAAGGCTCTCGTCCACCCGCAGGGTCACGATGCTCTCGTCGGTTTCCACCTTGTGCCGCTTGATGTTGCGGAAATGATGGGTGCCGGGAACGAGGCCGACCTCCGCCACATGCGGGCGCGACGTCTTGTAGAGGTGCAGGCCGATGGACAGCAGGACCCCCGCCGAGACGCCGGTCTCGACCCCGAAGCCCAGCGTCAGGACGATGGTGGCCGCGACTGCGGTGAAATCCACCCGTGAGTAGCCCCAGGTCTTCTTGAGGATCGAGAAATCGACGAGGCTGAGGACGGCGACGATGATCGTCGCGGCCAGCGTGGCATTCGGCAGGAAGTAGAGCAGGGGGGTGAGCAGCAGCGCGGCCAGCGCGATGCCGATGGCGGTGAAGCCGCCCGCCGCCGGGGTCTCCGCGCCCGCGTCGAAGTTCACCACGGAGCGCGCGAAGCCGCCGGTCACCGGGTAGCCGCCCGACACCGCCGCCGCGATGTTGGAGGTGCCGAGGCCGATCAGTTCCTGATCGGGGATGATGCGCTGGCGTCGCTTCGCGGCGAGGGTTTGCGCCACCGAGACGGATTCGACGAATCCGATGATCGAGATCAGCAGCGCCGACATGAACAGGCTGCTCCACAGCTCCGGTGACAGCGAGGGCAGGGTGAGCGGCGGCAGGCCCATGGGCACCTCGCCGACGATCTTCACCCCCGCCCAGTTCGACAGGCCGAAGACGAAGGTGACCAGCGTGGTCACCGCCACCGCACCCACCGGGCCTGCCTTGGCCAGGATGTCGGCCATGCGCGGCTTGAAGCCTTTCTTCAGCAAGAGCGGCTTCAATCCCTTGCGCACCCAGAACAGGAAGGCCGTGGCGGAGACGCCGATGATCACCGTCACCCCGTTGGTCTGGCCGAGGTTCTCCCAGATCGAGCCGAGCACGCCGGGCAGGGTGTGCCCCTCTACCTTGATGCCGAGGATGTGCTTGAGCTGGCTCGCCGCGATCAGGATGCCGGAGGCGGTGATGAAGCCTGCGATCACCGGGTGGCTTAGGAAATTGGCGAGAAACCCGAGCCGCAACACGCCCATCACCGTCAGGATCACGCCGGAAATGAAAGCGAGCGTGCCCGCCGCGAGGGCGATCTGCACCGGGTCCGTCAGGCCGAGGTTGCCGATGGCGGCGGCGGTCATCAGCGAGACCACGGCCACCGGGCCGACCGCCAGCGCCCGCGAGGTGCCGAACACCGCATAGGCGACCAGCGGCAGGATCGAGGCGTAAAGCCCCATCTCCGCGGGCAGACCGGCCAGCAGCGCGTAGGCCAGCGACTGCGGGATGAGCATGATGGTCACGATCACCGCCGCGACGAGGTCGGAGGTCAGGGTGTCCTTGTCATAGGTCTTCGCCCAGCCGAGGATCGGCAGGTAGCGGGTCAAGCGGGTCGCGGGGGTGCGTGCCATAGGCTTTGTCCTGTCTCGCCGAGCCGAAGGACGACTCGGGGGTTACGCGTGGTCGGTCTTATATATTCCGAAATATGAATTTGAAAAGACCAAACACGCGTGTCTTCCTCTTTTTGGCCGCGCGCGGCGGACCCGCGCACCGCAGTCCCAGGCCTGACCCGGGACCTCATCTGCAACCATGAGGCCCCGGCGCGGGGGCCGGGGCTGCGTTGCGTTCACTTCGCCGACACCGTCTCCGGCTTCGCCATCCATTCCTTGCCGCGCAGCATCGCCTTCCAGTAGACCGGCGGCAGGATCTGCTCCTTGAGCAGCCAGGCGGCGCGGGTCGGCTTCGTGCCGTCGATCAGCCACTTCGGGAAACTCGGCAGCAGCGTGCCGCCATAGCCGAACTCCGCCAGCACGATCTTGCCCCGCTCCACCGTCAGCGGGCAGGAGCCATACCCGTTATAGACCGACACCGGCGACTTGCCGTCGATGTCCGCCGCGACGTTGTTCGCCACGACCGGCGCCTGAATCCGGGCTGCCGCCGCGGTCTTGGCGTTGGGCGCGTTCATCACGTCGCCAAGGCTCCAGACGTTGTCATAGGTCTTGTGGCGCAAGGTGCTCTGGTCGACGTCGACCCACCCGGCGGCATCGGCCAGCGGCGAGACACGGATGAAGTCCGGCGCGCATTGCGGCGGGCAGACGTGCATCATGTCGAAGTCCACCGTGACTTCGCTGGCCTCGGTTTCGGGTTTCGACACCTTGAAGGTCGCCGTCTTCGCCTTGCCATCCACGCGGATCAGGTTGTGGAAAAAGTTCAGCGTCGCGTCGTATTTCTTCACGTATTCTTCCAGCGCCGGGACATAATCCTTCACGCCGAAGAGTACGCCACCGGCGTTCATGAACTGGATGTCGATGTTCTTCAGGACACCGCTGCGGACCCAATGGTCGCCGGACAGGTACAGCGCCTTCTGCGGTGCGCCGGCGCATTTGATCGGCATCGGCGGTTGGGTGAAGAGGGCGCGACCCGTCTTCATCCCCTTCACGAGCTCCCAGGTGTAAGGGGCCAGATCGTAACGATAATTCGACGTCACGCCGTTCTTGCCCAACGTTTCCACCAGGCCGTCGACCGCCCCCCAGTTCAGCTTCAGCCCCGGACAGACGATCAGCCGGTCGTATTTCACCACGCGGCAGCCGTCGAGGATCACCGCGTTGTTCTGCGGCTCGAAGGCGGCGACGGCGGATTTGATCCAGTGCACGCCCTTCGGGATCAGGCTGCCCATGGTGCGGGCCGTGCTTTCGGCCTCGAAGATGCCGCCGCCGACCATGGTCCAGCCCGGCTGGTAGTAATGCACATCCGCCGGGTCGATCACCGCGATTGTCAGGTTCGGCTTGCGCGCCTTGAGGCTCGACGAGACCGCGATGCCCGCCGCGCCGCCGCCGACCACCACGAGGTCGAATTTCGCATCGCCCTCGTCCGTGGGCGTCTTGCCGCCGTTGACGATGCGGCGCACGACACCCGCCATGTCATAGCCCGCCGCCTTCGCCGCCTGCAGGATGTCCGCCGGGGCCATGCGCTTCGCCTGTGACAGCGACCAGAGCGTGGCGGAGCGGGTGCCGGTGCGGCAATAGGCGAAGACCGGGCCGGGCAGCTCGCGCAGTGCCTTGCCGAAGTCTTCCGCGTCCTGGTCCGTCACCGTCCCGCTGACGATCGGAAGATAGCGCACCTGCAGGCCCGCATTCGCCGCCGCGGCGGCGATTTCGTCGAAACTGGGCTGGTCCGCGCCTTCGCCGTCGGGGCGGTTGCAGATCACCGAGCGATAGCCTGCCGCGGCAATCTCCGGCAGATCGGACGGCGCGATCTGTGGCGATACGGTGATGTCTTCGTTGATCGTCTTGAATTCCACGGCACGTCTCCTCGGATCCGGGACTCAGGGTTGATCTGGCAGTCTTAACATTCACACATGCGAATGCGATATGGGTAATCGCGTCGCATGCAAAGGTATTCCGTGAGAGCCCCTATGCGGCCGAACGGCCGATCTGCCCATCTATGCCGATTCCTGCTCCGAACTTCCTAATTTTCTGGCGAAATTCGGGATAATAGGTCGTATCGCCCGGCTTTTCGGGGTATTCCGGGTCAATCTCCCGTGAACATTCTGTTAACTTATGGTTGTGCGCAACGGACGCACGAACCATGGACAGGGAGTACACCACATGACCAACAAGATTGTCGTCGCCTACGACGGCAGCGCGGCTGCAACCCGGGCTCTGGCCTTTGCCACCGGCCTTGCGCAGAAACAGGGGGGCAGCGTGCTGATTGCGCATGTGCTGGAATGGTCGCCCTATTCCTTTCTGACCCCGACCGAGATCGAGGAACGCCACGCCCGCCGCAAGGAAGAGATGGCGCGTGCGGAAACCGCGATTGTCGCTCCGGCCAGGGCCGAGGCGGAAAAGACCGGCGTGCAGGTCGAGACGGTCATCAAGTACGGTCACATCGCCGAGACCCTGAGCAAGATCGCCCTCGCCGAGGAGGCCACGCAGATGGTCATCGGCCGCGACGGGCAATCCTCGTTCGGTGCGCGGGTGTTCGGCTCCGTGGTGGGCAGTCTCGTGCAGATCGCTCCGGTGCCTTGCACCATCGTTCCCTGATACGCGCTCTCACAGAACAGGACAGTTTACATGCACACACTCACACAACGGGCGGCCTTCGCCCTCACCGGCCTGATTTCCCTGGCCACACCGTCGCTGCTGATGGCACAGGAGGAGGCGCAAGGTCTGGACGAGAAGATCAACGCGGGTTTTGCCAGCGCCACCGGCTGGTTCGTCAACCTGATCTTCATGCCGTTCCCCGGCACCTCCTTTCCGTGGATCGTGGCGTGGCTCGTGGTCGCGGCCACGGTGTTCACCTTCTACTTCGGTTTCATCCAGTTCCGCGCCGCGGCGCATTCCATCGCGCTGGTCAAGGGCGACTACTCCGATCCGGACGACGCCGGTGAGGTCAGCCACTTCCAGGCGCTGGCAACCGCGCTGTCCGGCACCGTCGGTCTCGGCAATATCGCGGGGGTCGCGGTGGCCGTTGGCATCGGCGGGCCGGGGGCGACCTTCTGGATGATCCTCGCGGGTCTCATGGGCATGGCGTCGAAGTTCACCGAGTGTACGCTCGGCGTGAAGTACCGCAACGAGTTCGCCGATGGCCACGTGTCCGGTGGCCCGATGTACTACCTGACCAAGGGTTTCGCCGAGCGCGGCCTTCCCGGCGGGCGTTTCCTCGCCGTGCTCTTCGCGATCTTCTGCATCCTCGGCTCGCTTGGCGGCGGCAACATGTTCCAGTCGAACCAGGCGCACCAGCAGCTGGCGGGGATCGTCGGCGAGTACCCGGGCTGGATCACCGGCGTGATCTTCGCGGCCATCGTCTTCGCCGTCATCATCGGCGGTCTGAAGTCCATCGCTTCCGTGACCGAAAAGGTCGTGCCGTTCATGGGCGTGCTCTACGTGCTGTCGGCTCTGGTCATCATCGTGATGAACGCCGACATGATCGGCTGGGCCATCGGTCAGATCTTCGCCGGCGCCTTCACCGGGCTCGGCGTCGCGGGCGGGATGGTCGGCGCGCTGATCCAGGGCTTCAAGCGGGCGGCGTTCTCGAACGAAGCCGGCGTCGGCTCGGCGGCGATTGCGCACTCGGCGGTGAAGACCAAGGAGCCGATCACCGAAGGCTTCGTCTCCCTGCTGGAGCCGTTCATCGACACGGTGGTGATCTGCACCATGACGGCGCTTGTCATCATCATCACCGGGCAACTCGCCGTGGACCCGGCGACGGGCCTCTACATCGTCGAGGATGGTGCGATCAAGACCGTCTCAGGCGCGTCCGGCGTGGGTCTGACCTCCGCCGCCTTCGCCTCTGCCTTCTCGTGGTTCCCCTACGTGCTGGCGCTGGCGGTGATCCTGTTCGCTTTCTCGACCATGATCTCCTGGAGCTACTACGGGCTGAAGGCCTGGACCTACCTCTTTGGCGAGGGCAAGACCACGGAACTGGTTTTCAAGGTGATCTTCTGCATCTTCGTCATCATCGGCGCGGCGGCCAACCTCGGGCCGGTCATCGACTTCTCCGATGCGGCGATCTTTGCCATGGCGGTGGTCAACATCATCGGGCTCTACTTCCTGATGCCGATCGTCAAGGCGGAGCTGGACAGCTACTGGTCGCGGTTGAAATCGGGCGAGATCAAGAAGTTCACGCACTGATCCCGGGACGACACGGACAGGGAAAGGGCCGCCATCTGGTGGCCCTTTTTCGTGACGGAGAAGGCGCGTCAGGACCAGCGATCTTACCCGTGGGTAAGGTTATCTTTTAAAATCAGTCAGTTGTTAAGATTTCGCCAATCTGTATGAACGATATCCTGCGAAGAGGCAGCCTTCCTTGCGAAAGACGCATGTCGATGAGCTTCGCAATTTGGGAGGCGGAGAAACCCAGCTTGCCCATCCAGCGGATGGGGAGGCGCCCTGTCCTCAAGCCGACACTGCGCCGAGCGAATGTCCGGCGCCAACCGTCGATTGTTGACAGGGTCATGAGGGCACCGGACCAGCGCGAACCATCCGGAATATTCCGTCCCGGTTTCGGCGGCAGGGGTTCATGGCCCGGATCGGTCAGGCGCTCGCACGCCGCGCCGAACGTGCCATGTCCAGCGCCTTCGGGGCGGCCATCGGCCACCCGGTCGGTTGTCTGAATGTCGCCGTCACGATCTGGGACGGCCGTAGCCACTTGGGCTTCTCCGCCTCGCGCGGCGGACGTGTCGGGAACATGGGGATCCTTGAAGGCGGGGGCGGGACGCAGCGTGGGGGCCGCCCCGCCGCAGGCTCGTCAGGCAGGCTGTGACGGGAACAGGGTCATCCACAGCAGCCCGAACATCAGGAGCGCCGCCGAAAGCGCGGCTGCGGCCGTGCGGACCGAGTTCCAGAAGGTCCAGCGCGGCACGTAGGTCTGCAGCCAGTAGTCGCGCGTTGCCTCTGTGCTCGGTTCCATCCCGGCCAGCGCCTCGTTCATCGGCACGTTGAAGGCAACCGTGACGCCAAAGCAGCCGATGAGATAAACCAGCGCCGCGAGACCGATCAGCGTGCCCGGCGGGCCGGATAGCGCCGCCCAGGCATAACCTGCGATCAGGACCGACACGGCGGCCATGCCGAGGAACAGGGCCATGAAGACCCAGCGAAAGACCTCGCGGTTGATGACCTGCATGGCCTCGATGCCAGCCACGCCGCCGGTGAGCGCGAGGGAACGCATGATGAAGTCCGAGAAGGCGAGGAAGACGCCCGCGACCAGCGCATAGGCGAGGATGACGAATTGCATCAGGACGATGATGACAGGGGACATCGGTTGGCTCCTTCGATTGGGAAGGATGCGGCGGGAGCCTTGTCCGCTCCGCCGCATCACAGGGTGGTCAGTGCGCCACGCGTGCCGTGGTGGCGGACCCGGTGCCTCGCCGGAAGGCGAAGAGACAAAACGCGGCGATGGCGAGTTCCAGGGCCAGCGCGCCGAGGATGCCGCCCGATGGCATGCCGTCGATGGCAAGGCCGATAGCGCGCCCGGCCGGGAAGGCGAGGAAGACGGTCAGCGCGGCCATCATCGCGGCCTGCCGCAAGGCTGTGTTGACGATCCCGGCCAGCATCACGGCTCCGAAGGCCGCGAGCCCGGCACCCGGAGCGCGCAACTCGCTCAGCAGGCTGGGATCGGGCCCCAGCGCGATCCCGTAGCTTGCGTAGAAGGCGCGCGGAGCGGCGAGGATGAAGCCGCCGATACCGAGCGCGGTGATGCCGGCCACGCCGAGCGCAAGTTTCTGGATGGTTGTCATGGAATGTCCTTTCCGGGTGACGGTGGATCGTCGATCAGGCCGCGGACGGCCATGCCTGCGCCCTGGCGGCGGCGCGGGCGAAGTCGGCGAAGTCGCGCGGCGGGCGCCCGAGGGCCTGCATGACGCCATCGGTCGTATGGGCGTTGCGGCCGTCCAGCGTCTCGCGGGCAATGGCGGTGAAGACATCGGCCACGAAATCGCCGCCTGCTGCCGCGACATTCGCGTGGAAGTCCTCGAAGCTGATCGGAATGTGCCGGATTTGGCGGCCGGTGGCCTGGCTCAACACCCCGGCCATTTCCGCGAAGGTCATCAGGCGCGGCCCGGTCACCTCGTAGAGCATGCCCCTGTGGCCGTCCTCGGTCAGCGCCGCGACCGCGACATCGGCGATGTCGTCGATGTCGATGATCGGCTCCGCGACAGCGCCACCCGGCATCGGCAGGACGCCGGCCAGAACCGGATCGCGCAAGTAGCCCTCGGAGAAGTTCTGAGCGAACCACGCGGCGCGGACGATGGTGAAATCGACGCCCGAGTTGCGCACGACCGCTTCGCCCAACCGGGCATGGTGCTCGCCGCGTCCGGAGAGAAGGACGAGGTGTTCGACGCCGACATCCTTCGCCGTCTCGACGAGCGACTCGAGTTTCTCGACCGCGCCGGGGAAGGCGAGATCGGGAAAATAGGTGACATAGGCCGCGCGGGCGCCGGTCAGGGCAGGGGCCCAGGTGTCGGGCGCTTCCCAATCGAAGGGCGTGGCCGAGGTGCGCGATCCCCGGCGGACGGGAAGGTCCTTGGCCTCCAGCCTGGCGGCGACGCGCGCGCCGGTCTTTCCGGTGGCGCCGATGACGAGAATGGGTCGGTCTTGCATGGGTCTCTCCCTTGGTTCGCGTTGACGTCCAAGGGATAGGCGACCGCCGCAGGCGTGGTATTGACCGGGATCGCCAGCGTTTTGACCGACGCTGCCAGTCGCCGTCAGGCGCCCGCGCGTGTGTCGCGCCAGCCGGCCCAACTTTCGGGGAACGGGCGCCTGCCGTGGTGCGTCACGACCCGGTGCGCTCCTTGCGATAGCTGGCCGGTGTCACGCCGACCCATCGCTTGAATGCGCGGGTGAAAGAGCTCTGCTCGGCAAATCCGGTCAGAAAAGCGATCTCGGCGAGGGAGTGGCCATCGTCGCGCAGGAGCCCCTTCGCCAGGTCGCGCCTGGTTTCCTCGGTGAGGGTCTGGAAGCTCATCCCGTGTTCGGAGAGCCTGCGGTGGAACGATCGTGCGCTGAGCCCGAGCCCCCGCGCGATGTCGGCCATCTTCGGCGTGCCCTCGCTGAGCGCCTGCGCGATGGCATCCCTTGTCCTTGCAACCAACGGAGACTCGTCGGCGATCTCCGACAGCTCCCTTTCAAGGTGCGAGACGAGGTAGCGCGAGATGCCCACGTCCCCGAGTATGTTCGGCTGCGCAAGTGTGTCCTGCGAGAACAGGATGCCGTCGAGTTCCGTCCCGAACCGGACGGCACAACCGAACCAGTTTTCGTGTGCGGTGACCGATTTCGGGGCGGGATGCCTGATCAGGACTTCGAGGGGAACAACGGGCACCGGGCTGACCTGCCGGGCGATCGAGACGGCACTGGCCAGCGTCGCCTCATTGGACAACCGCAGGCCAAGGCGCCGCTCGCCTGGACGGTGCAGGATGAACAGGGTGCCGCGCGCTTCGGGGCGCAGTTCGTATTCCACCACGCCGGTCCAGAGCCGGGCATAGCGTTCCACCCGCGCATAGGACGCGCCCAGCGTCGTCGCCGCCTTGAAGGCGAGACCCAGTGCGCCGTATTCGTCCAGCCGCATCGAGGCCCCGGTGCGCACCGGTAGATCGGTGACATCCACCTCGGCCGCGATCCGTTCGAGCATGTCATAGTAGGTGACGGCCGGAATCATCGCCTTCGGATCCCAGGGCGCATCGGGATCTATACCCGCGTCCCGAAGGTGCGCCGCGCCGTCAATGGTATCGCCAGCGGCGGTGACCATCTTGCGCGCGAAGAGCGAAGTGACATAACCCATTTGACAAGCCTATTCGGAGAACGGGCAGACGCAAAGACGGTTGGTCGCGCCTGCCTGATGCGGCGGTGGGGTCGGCAGAGCCACCGTCCCCGGACGGGTGCGTCATGGCGATGATCCGGAGCCGCGCGCCTCGTTTGACCGCAATTCCGATTGGCAGAAACAGAGGGGTCTTTGTCCTAACGGTCAGGGGTCGGTTCGGCGTAGTGTCCGACCATGGAACACAAGACGACATATCGGACAGAGGAACGCGGACGCAGCGTGGTCATGGTGACCTACCCGGACGCCCATATCCTCGACGTGGTGGGACCGCTGGAGGTGTTGACCGGCGCAAAGTACTTCCTGCCGGAAGGACCCGCACCCTACGACGTCGAACTCGTCGCCGCGCAGGCCGGGCCGGTCCCGACCACGTCGGGCCTGAGTCTCACGGCCGATCTCGGCTTTTCACAGGCGATGGACGACACCGCCCTTATCGACACGCTGATCGTCAGCGGCGGCCACGGTACGGTGGCGGCGCTGGAGGACAAGGCCCTTTTGGAGTTCGTGCGGCAGGCGGCGCAGCGGGCGCGCCGGGTGGTCTCGATCTGCACCGGCGCGATCATCCTGGCCGAGCTTGGCCTGCTGGACGGGCGCCGCGCCACCACCCACTGGTGGTGGTGCCCGATCCTCGAAAGCCGCTACCCGAAGATCCGGGTCGAGCGCGACGCGATCTTCGTGCGGGACGGAAACATCTGGACCTCGGCGGGCGTGACCGCCGGCATGGATCTCGCGCTTGCGCTGGTCGAGATGGACTGGGGCCATGACGTGGCGTTGCAGGTGGCGCGCTACAACGTGATGTACATGATGCGCCCCGGCGGGCAGTCGCAGTTCAGTGCGCATCTGGTGGCGCAGGCCGCCGAGGACCCGGCGATCAACGCCACGCTGGCGCATATCCTCGCCCATCCCGGCGAAGCGCTGACGGTGACCGCGCTGGCCGCGCGCGCGGGCCTGTCCGAGCGTACATTTGCCCGGAGGTTCAAGGACGAAACCGGCCTGACGCCTGCGGCCTATGTCGAAACGGCACGGGTGCAGGCCGCGCGGGTCGCGCTGGAAACGAGACCTCAGGGCATCGAGCAAATCGCCGGTGAGGTCGGTTTCCAGAATGCCGAGCGCATGCGCCGCGCCTTCCAGCGCCATCTGGGCGTGTCCGCGTCCGAGTATCGGGACCGCTTCCGCGGTGTCGAGGCCGGCGCAGGTCAGATCCGCGACGGTCCCGGCTAAGCCTCGCTCAAGTCCTCTTCACCAAACCCGCATCCCGCCCGGACCGTCTCCGGGCGCGGGATCCCCTTTTCCCGACCCCAAGGATACTGCCCCATGAAGCCCTTCGTTTTCCTTCTCCTGACCGCTGGCTGTCTTGCCGCCTGTGCCGACAGCGGCGCCAATTACACGCCAATCCTCGACGGACCACCGGCACCGGCCTTCCAGGGCGATCTTGCCGCCTGCCAGATGCTGGCCCGGGATCAACGGCAATTCGACCAGGAAACCGCTGGCGCAACCGTTCTCGGTGCCGGTGCGGGCGCTCTGCTGGGCGCGGCCGACGACGAGGCGGACGCAGCCGGCGGGGCCATCGCCGGCGCCCTGGCAGGGGGCATCGCTGGCGCGGTGCATGCAAACGACCGGCGCGAAGCCATCGTTGCCCAGTGCCTGCGCGGTCGCGGACATCGCATTGTCGGCTGAAAACCATTTCCTTCCATCTCAGGAGTCTTGACCCATGTCGTCACTGGTTATCCGCCGTCCCCTCCGTCTGAGCGGGGCGATACCTTTCTTCAGAGTCATCTTGCGGCGGCAATCGCCACATTCCTTGTCTAAACAGATCCCGACCTCGGACCCTCTCCGGCGCGATATCGGCCTTCCCCCGCTGGAGCACCTTCCGGTTATCCGCAGCCCGTTCGGCACGCGGATCTGACCGCCGCCCGACCCGTGTCCTGGAGCACAGCCATGACCACGCAAACCGTCGCCGCAGTCTATGCCGCCCTCGCCATGCTGCCGGTCGCAATGCATCTCGGGCTCGCGGCCGGGGCACCTCTGGGCCGCTTCACCGCGGGCGGGCGTTTTCCCTGGCGCTTGCCGCCCCTGTGGCGCCTGCTGGCGCTGGTGCAGGCAGCGCTGCTCGTCGGCATGGCCCTGGCCATTTCGGGCCGGGGCGCCGTGCTGGACTTCGACCTGCCCGGACCGGCCTTCTGGCTGGCGCTCGCGCTGACTTTGCTATCAACGTTCGCCAGCGGAGCCAGTCCGTCCCGCCCCGAGCGTCTGCTCTGGACCCCGGTCCTGCTTGCCATGAGCGCCGCCGCGATCGGCGTTGCGATGCCGTGAAAGGAAACGTCTTGCAAAAGGTCTTCATCGCCGGGGCGACCGGGTATCTCGGGCGTTACCTCTGCGCGGAATACAGGCGTCGCGGCTGGCACGTGACGGCCCTTGTCCGGAACCGCGCGCGTGCGGGAGACCTGGCGGCGGATACGCTTGTGGAGGCCGAAGCCACGCGCCCCGACGAGATCGCCGGTGTCATGGAGGGCGGCGAACTGGTCGTCTCGGCGCTCGGCATCACGCGTCAGGCCGACGGGCTCGGCTATCGCGATGTGGACTACGGCGCAAACCTCATCCTCCTGCGCGAGGCGGAGCGCGCCGGCGTGCAGCGTTTCGCCTATGTGCATGTCCTGAACGCGAAGGCGATGCGGCATGTGCCACTGGTCGCGGCGAAGGCCGATTTCGTCGATGTGCTGCTGGCCTCGTCCTTGCCCTCCACGGTGATCGCGCCGTCCGGGTACTTCTCTGATATGGAGGCGTTTCTCGCGATGGCGCGGTCGGGGCGGGTCTGGCTGTTCGGATCCGGTGCGCCCCGGATCAACCCGATCCACGGCGCGGACCTCGCTTTCGCGATCGCCGAGGCGACGGAGGGCGGTCGCGGATGGCTCGACATCGGCGGTCCGGATGTGCTGACGCAGAGCGGGATCGCCCGGCTGGCCTTCTCGGCGCTCGGCCGCGAGCCGCGTATCACTTGTCTGCCGGATGCACTTCGCAAGGCTGCGCTGACCGTATTGCCATGGGTGACTCCGCGCAGGGTGCATGGTCCCGCTCAGTTCTTCCTGACCGCGATGGCGCTCGACATGGTGGGCGAGACGCATGGCAACCGTTCGCTCGCCGACCATTTCAGCGGACTCGCGGCGGTCGAACAGGTGCGAACTGAACAGGGGCGCCGGACATGACGCTTGTCTTGGCGGTGGCATCGTCCCCTTGACGTGCGCCGCAACCTGTCTTGCCGGTTTCGCTCTGCGGGTGACGGTGCCGATTCCGCTGAACCATGGCACCGCCAACATCGACCCCGTGACTGCCGCCGCGTGCGATGATGGTGCCGTGGCAGCGGCGGGTAGGGGATCTGTACCGTCACGATCTTCAGCCTGCGGCACAGGGTCGAGCAGTCCGGAACGGGCCAGTCCAGCCCCGCGCGCCGCAGCAGACTGGCGCCCCTTCGGCGGTGCGGCGATCTGGGTGGAGAACTCGGGCGACACCCCCACCGCCCCGCGCGAGATGCTGCGGATCGTGAACAACGGCGGGCCCCAATTCACTCTTGCCAATGCCGTCACCGGCAAGGAATGGTATTTCAGCCATGAAAACAACGTCCAGGGCCGTTTCATGATCAGTCATACCGACGGAGCAGGAGGCTGACCGGAACTGGCATTGACCTCCTGGGCGATCTGACGCTGAAGGGCCAGCTCTACACCGCAGGCTCCTGCGCCGCGGGTTGTGCCCGGGTGTTCGACGAGGATTACCCGCTGCCGACGATTGCGGAACCGGCGGAGCTGATGAAAGATTGTGTCGCCCGGCGTTGTTTGGGAGCGCCGAGCCTCGGAGAGATCAGGGCTTGATCGGGAGGCCACGGCGGGCAGCCGGATGGAAGGATTGTCGGCGGCGCGGGCGAGTGTTTCAAGCGACATGTATCGCCGCGCGACCGCCCATTCATCATTGGTCTCGAGTATCAGCGCACCGGCGAGGCGGATGATGGCCTCGTCGTTGGGGAAGATGCCGTTGACGTCCGACCGCCGCTTCCCCTCGCGGATCACCCGCTCCAACGGGTTGGTCGAGGCGATCCGGGTCGCGTATTCGCGCGGAAAGGACATGTAGGCGAGGATGTCCTCCCGCGAGGCGTCCATCAGGGAGCCGAGCTTGGGCCGCTTCTCGCGCAGGGCATCGGTCACGATCTCCCATTGGGCTTCGGCTTCTGTCTTGGTCTCCTGCGCGAAGATCGTCTTCAGCATTGCCGCCACGGCGGTGCGCTGCTTTGCCGGGTCGTGGGCCAGCGCGTTCCTCATCCATTGAATGAGGCACCTCTGGTGGGTCGCGTCGAAGACCCGACGTGCCGCTGCGCGCAGCCCCTTGTGGTCGTCGGCGATCACCCGTTTCACGCCGCGCAGACCGCGGTCCAGAACGGTAAGCGGGATCGGAAAACAGTACGGGGGACTTTTTTCCCCGCGCACGCCTCCGAAGGGCCGGTGGCGACGCCCGGAACCTCGCGCTTGCCGTCGTCGTCGACCGCCACCGCGATTATCCCCGCACGGCTGACGATCCGCCCCCCTTCGCGGACCTTGAGGTAGGTCGCATCGAGCCAGAGACAGGGCCATGCGCCTTCCAGCGGCCGGGACAGGAACGCGTTCACGCGCTCATCGAGCTCGGCGCAGAGCCGGCTGGGGAACTCATAGAGGCGCTTGAGGCCAAGGGTGTGGGTCTTCGCATCCTGAGCTTGAGATTGGACACCACAACGGCGACAGGCAAGCTCATGCTCAACGTGCTGGGCTCTGTGGCCCAGTTCGAACGGGAGATGATGCTTGAGCGTCAGAAAGAGGGCATTGCCAAGGCGAAAGCTGATGGCAAGTACAAGGGACGGGCTCCGACTGCCCAGCGCCTGAAGACCGAGGCTCAGGAGCTTCTGGAACAGGGGATGAGCAAGAGGAAGATCGCTCAGTCCCTCGGGATATCGGAGAGGTCCGTCTACCGGATCACCTGAACAGAGAATTGGTTTGTGCTGCGGCAAGAAACACGCTGCGGCACATCGAATGTGAAGAAAAGTGTGGTAAAGAGGTGTGGTAAAATTTTTCTCAGCCACAGCAATTCGTTTTAAATCAACGTCTTGCGTGGCTCTTGGAGAAATGGCGGAGAGACAGGGATTCGAACCCTGGGTCCCCGTGAAGGGACAACGGTTTTCGAGACCGCCCCGTTCGACCACTCCGGCACCTCTCCGCGGGGGTCTGGGTAGAGGGCGTTTAGCGAGGTTCGCGGCGGCGTGCAACAGGGAAATGACGCCTCAGCCAAGGTTCTTTTGCAGCGCGGCGAACGGCTCTTGGATTTCCCTCGACGGAGCCATAGATTCACCCGTGCAACAACGGGAGCACGCATGTTTACGATCCGACAGACCCTGATGGCGGGCGCAGCCAGTCTTGTTCTGGCCCTGCCGGTGCAGGCCGCGCCGGTGGACGAGCTCATGCGTGCGGTCCACATCGACGAGATGATCGAGATCATGCGCACCGAGGGCCTCGATTACGGCGAGGACCTCGCCCGGGACATGTTCGGCGGGCCCGGCAATGCGGCCTGGGATGCGATGCTCTCGCGCATCTATGACACCGACAAGATGGCAACCGTTGTGCGCGGCACGTTCCGGCGCAGCTTCGGCGATACCGAGGCCGCACCGCTGCTGGACTTCTTCGACAGCGAGACCGGGTCGCGGATCGTCCGGCTCGAGATCGACGCCCGGCGCGCCATGGTCGACGATGACGTGGAATCCGCCGCCCGGGACAGTTTTCAGGCCCTCGACGGCTCGGACGATGCCCGGCTGGAGCAGGTGCAACGCTTCATCGAGGCAAACGACCTGATCGAGGCGAACGTGACCGGCGCGATGAACGCGTCCTTCCAGTTCTACCGCGGGCTGGTGGATGGCGGCGCGTTCGAAATGTCGGAAAAGGACATCCTGTCCGACGTCTGGTCGCAGGAGGCGGAGACGCGCGCGGACACCCGCGAATGGCTCTTTGCCTACATGTTGCTGGCTTACGGCCCGCTCGAGGACAGCGCGATGCAGGCATACATCGACCTCTCCGCCTCGGAAGAGGGCCGGGCGCTCAACCGGGCGCTCTTCGAGGGTTTCAACACGATGTACGATGAAATCTCCTACGCCCTCGGTCTTGCCGTGGCGCAGCAGATGAAGGGCTCGGACCTCTGACCGGACACGCCGGCCCCGAGGGCAATGGAGAGCCGGCGCGTCGGTGTCGGCCCGCAACTGGAGTCGAGTCGCGCACCGGGCCCGGAGGAGAATCACCCTGGTCGCGGCGCCCGGAGTGCCGCGGACGGGTCCTGTAAACAATTCTCCCGAAGCCACCGCTCCGTTTCCAAAGCGCCGGACAATCAGGTCCGGAAAATGGCGGCATTTGGGCAATTTTGGCCCTAATGCGGCGAAATCCTTGCACAAATTGGCAGAATGAGGCGGTTCTGAGGCGTGGTGTGATCCATGCGGTGGGGCAGGGTCGCGGAACGGAAACCCGATCTGGTGTGCAGGGGAAAGAGCTTTGACCTATTATTCCTATTCTTCCTGGGGCAGCTGCTCCTATTCCAAATACTCCTACTCTGGCTGGGGCAGCTCGTCCTATTCCTCCGGCTCCTCGTGGTCGAGCTGGGGCAGCTATTCCGGCGGCTACTGCGGCTCGTCCTGGGGCAGCTGGGGTGACAAGCTCTGGTCCTGGAGCAAGTCCTATGACTGGTCGAAGTGCTCCTACAGCTGGGGCGGCTCCAATGAGCCGGTTGACCCGGTCGATCCCGTGGATCCGGTCGATCCGGTCAGCCAGGACGACTACATCACCGGCACGTCTGCGGGTGAAGTGCTCGACGGCGGCGACGGCAACGACACGCTGAAAGGCGGCGAGGGCATGGACACCCTCTATGGCGGCAATGGCGATGACCTGATGGTCGGCGGCGACGATCCGGACGAGGCCTACGGCGATTTCGGCGCGGACACGCTCTATGGCGAGCAGGGCAACGACACGCTGAACGGTGGCGACAATGGTGACGAGCTTTACGGCGGCACCGGCGACGACCTCGTTCAGGGCGGCACCGGCGACGACTACCTCGAAGGCAACGAGGACAATGACACGCTGATGGGCTGGGACGGCAACGATACGATGGATGGCGGCACCGGCAACGACTCGCTGACCGGCGGCACCGGCAACGACTCCATGCTCGGCGGTGACGGCGACGACACCATGGACGGTCAGGAAGACGACGACATCCTGTTCGGCGGCTGGGGCAACGACGACATCGGCGGCGGCATCGGCGACGACAGCCTTTATGGCGACGAAGGCGACGACACGCTGAACGGCGGCGAAGGCTTCGACGTGCTGGAAGGCGGCGAGGGCAACGACACCTACGTGCTGGCCAAGGACGGCGGCGGCGACCAGATCGTCGGCTTCGAGGACGGCTCGGACCTGTTCGATCTCGTCGACAGCGGCCTGACCTACGAAGACCTGATGATCACCACCGACGACGATGGCATCACCCACATCAGCTTCGACGGTGAGGAGCTGGCCAATCTCGACGGTGTCGCGGCAGAGGATCTGACCGAGGACGACTTCCTCTTCGCCTGATCGGCCCCCAGTTCTGTTGCAAATTTGTCGGCCCGCGTCCGCGTGGGCCGATTTTTCGTGTCTGACCCGGCGAAAACCCCCGGCGACCGGCCAAGAACAGAATCAATTGGATCGCCGCACCGGCAGAATAATGTCTCAAATCAGGCACTGTCACCGATCCGGAAACAAAGCTGTTTCCGGATTCAGGATTGCCCGCCCAACGGCTTGTAAAAACTGCTAAAATTTTGAGAACGGCCAAATACTGGTTAACGCTTCTTGCCATGGCGGGGGCCATTATCGAGTAGGAGGCGGTCGGGCGCTATGTTCGAAGACAAGGTACGGCATGACGGAACCGTGGGCGCGGATGTGTTCAATTTCGACGCCGGTGGCGATCAGTATGCGGTCATGAAGGGCGGCAATGATCTTGTTTACCTGGGCGACGGCGACGATGTGGGCATCGGTGGTTTTGGCGACGACACGATCTACGGCGGCGATGGCGACGATCTCATCGACGACGAGACCGGCGGCGCGGGCCAGGGCAACGACTTCTTCTATGGCGGCGACGGCCATGACACGATCTACGGCGGTGACGGCAACGACGTGATCGACGGCGGCGGCCATCATGACACGCTCTTTGGCGAGGCCGGCAACGACAGCATCTGGGGCGACAGCGGCAACGACATCCTCGACGGCGGCAGCGGCGACGACTTCCTGCGCGGCGAACTCGGGGACGATACGGTGCTCGGCGGGTCGGGCAACGACACGCTCTATGGCCAGTGGGGCGACGATTCCATGGTCGGCGGTGACGGCGACGACAGCGTCATGGGTCACCTCGGCAACGACACCATGTTCGGCAACCTCGGCAATGACACGATGTGGGCGCATGCCGGCGACGACTACATGGAAGGCGGCGACGGGGACGACTACATGCAGGGCGGCACCGAAAACGACACGATGCTGGGCCAGGCGGGCTTCGACCAGCTGTTCGGCGGCGACGGCGACGATTCCATCGTCGCGGGTAACGGCGACGACACCGTCTATGGCGGCAACGGCAACGACTACGCCTCCGGGGGTGACGGCAACGATTACATGACCGGCGGCTGGGGCATGGATACCCTTTCGGGCGGCGCAGGCGACGACTTTTTCCTGGCCGGTGCCGACAGCGATGTCGTCTACGGCTGGTCCGGCAACGACACGATGGACGGTCACTGGGGCTATGACACGCTGTATGGCGGGCACGGGGCGGACTCCATCACCGGCCACAACGGCAACGACGAGATCCACGGTGAAGACGGCGATGACGTGATCGACGGTGGCCGCCAGAACGATCTGATCTACGGCGGCGACGGGAAAGACACGATCTACGGCGGCAATGACGAGGACACGATCTACGGCGGCAACAATGCCGATTCCATCGAGGGCGGGCTCGGCGACGACGTCGTCAGCGGCGGCAGCGGAGAGGATACGGTCTGGGCCGGCTGGGGCAACGACATGATCGTCGGCGACAGCGGCAACGACCTGCTGAACGGGGACAAGGGAGACGACACCCTCTATGGCGGCGACGACGACGATACGCTCTATGGCGGCGACGGCGCCGATCTGCTGAATGGCGGCTCCGGCCTCGACGTCTTCGTCATCGACGGCGGCGCGGTCGATACGATCGAGGATTTCAGCCATGGCGTCGACCTGATCGACCTGACGGCCTTCGGAGGGATTACCTACGCGGATCTCATGATCGACCAGGTCGACGACGACGTCATGGTGTCCTACAATGGCGAGGTCATCGTCGGTCTCAGCGACGTGGACGACAGCGACGTGGACGCCTCCTGTTTCCTGTTCTGAGACCGGCATTGCCGCTTGACACGGCGTCCCGCCCGGCATAGATGCGGGGCTCCAAGACCGCCCCGTATCCCGGGGCGGCTTACGTTTTTGACAACCGCCCTGACAGGGCGCGCTGTCCGAAGGCACCAAACGCCGGGTCAAACCGGGGCCAAAGGACGCGGCAACATGAAGGAAGACGCGATGTTCGCGGTACTCAAGACCGGCGGCAAGCAATACAAGGTCCAGTCGGGCGACATGCTCCGGGTGGAAAAGCTGGCTGCAGATGCGGGTGAAACCGTTCAGTTCAACGAAGTGCTGATGCTGGGCGGGGACACGGTCACCGTCGGTGCGCCGCTGATCGCGGGCGCAGGCGTGCAGGCCGAGGTCGTGGACCAGATCAAGGGCGAGAAGCTCATCCACTTCGTCAAGCGCCGCCGCAAGCACAGCTCGCAGCGCACCAAGGGCCACCGCCAGAAGCTGACCCTGATCAAGATCACCGAGATCCTCGCCTCCGGCGCGGACAAGTCCGGCGTCAAGGCCGCCATCGGCGCAGGGTCCGTTCCGGCATCCACCGCGGCTGCCGCCCCGGCACCCAAGGCCGCCAAGGCGGAGGCCGCACCGGCCGCTGTTGCCGCCGCCGCCGCAGGCGATGACCTGACCCAGATCACCGGTGTCGGCCCCGCCGCCGCCAAGAAGCTGAACGAGGCGGGCATCACCACTTTCGCCCAGCTCGCAGCTGTCGACGCAGAGACCTTCGAAGCCACCAAGGTGAAGCCTGAGTGGGTCGAGCAGGCCAAGACCCTGGCCTGATAGAGATAGGAGAGTACCTCAATGGCACATAAAAAAGCAGGCGGTTCCTCCCGCAACGGTCGCGACTCCGCAGGGCGTCGCCTCGGCGTGAAACTGTACGGTGGCCAGTCCGCCATCTCCGGCAATATCATCGTCCGCCAGCGCGGCACGAAGTTCTGGCCGGGCGAGGGCGTTGGCATGGGCAAGGATCACACGATCTTTGCCGTGACCGATGGTTCCGTGACCTTCCACAAGGGCCTCAAGGGCCGCACCTTCATTTCGGTCCTGCCAGTGGCGGAGGCCGCAGAGTAAGCCGACCTTAAGGTTTTAGAGACAAAAGGGGGATCGGCAATTCAGCCGGTCCCTCTCTTCGTTTTTGGTACTCGCGTTATAGGGGGTCGTTGCCCGTCGCATTCGCAGAATGCGGAGCGACGGGCAGGGGCCGACCCCGACAGCCATTGCACAGGAGGAGCGTGCAAATGAGCATAGACATGTTGGAAAAGCAGCCGGTGATCACGTCGGAGCGGTTCGACCTGCGTCCGCTGCGGCGCTCGGACATGGGGTTGATCGACCACTACGCCGGGGACCGGCGCGTGGCCCGGATGACCACCTCGATCCCGCACCCGTTGCCGCCGGGGGCGTCGGAAGCCTTCGTCACCCGCTCGACGGCGCCGGATCGCGACACGATGGTCTGGGCGCTCGACGGCACGCGGACCGGCGGGCCGGAGTTGATGGGCCTCATGACGCTGAAGATCATGGACGAGGCGCAGTCGGAGCTGAGCTACTGGATTGCCCCGCTGTTCTGGAACACCGGCCTCGCGTCCGACGCGGCCAAGACGCTGGTGGCGGCGAATCCGCTCGGCAACGAGACGCTGTTCGCCTGTTCGTTCCAGGACAACCCGGCCTCGGCGCGTGTTCTGGTGAACTGCGGCTTCGAATACATTGGTGACGCGGAGGCCTACTCCGTCGCCCGCGGTGCCAAGGTGCCAACCTGGACCTATGTCAACCGCCTGACCTGACCCCTTGCCGGGGGGGGGGGGGGGGGCCCCCCCCCCCCCGCCCCCCCCCCCCGGGGGGCCCCCCGCGCGGCCACAGCACCACCGGAG
>NZ_JBNAGK010000009.1:120984-243841 GCF_049803835.1 Tropicibacter sp. S64
CCCGCCTCCCCATCCACACACCCCCCCCCCCCCCCCCCCCCCCCCCCCCCGGGGGGGGGGGGGGGGGCCCCCCCCCCCCCCCCTACGGCACCTCCGGCTCTGTGACCACGCTCCTGGACAGACCTGACCGACGTAGGGCGGGGCTTTGCCCCGCACCTGCGCATGACACAGAGCCGAGCCATGATCCTGACCACGCCCCGCCTGACCCTGCGCCCGTTGCACCGCTCGGACGTCATGGCAATCACCGCCGCCCTCGATGACATCGAGGTGACACGCTGGCTCCCGAGGGCGCCGCACCCCTATCGGCCCTCCGATGCCGCGACCTTCATTCGCGCGGTCCTTGCCGGGAACCGGCCCGTCTGGGCCATCTGCCCTGGACGTGGCCCGCTTGTCGGTGTCATCGGCCTCCAGGGCAGCTTCGGCTACTGGCTGTCCCGGCGTGTCTGGGGGCAGGGCTATGCCACGGAAGCCGGGCAGGCGCTGCTGGGCCATCCCTTTGTGCGGGCGGGCACCGGGCTGGAATCCGGTCATTTCGAAGGGAACCTGCGCTCCGGCCGCGTCCTGTCGAAGCTCGGGTTCGAATACACCGGCGAGCTCCGGACCGTTACCCCGCTCTCGACCGGAACGCCGGTCGCCTTTCACCCGATGATCCTCACGCACGACAACGGCAGGACCGCTCCCGTCAATACCCCCGCTTGAGCGTGCGCCCAATCCCGGCTACACCGCGCCAAACGTCAGAAAGCCCAACTCATGAAGTTCCTCGATCTCTGCAAGGTCTACGTCCGCTCCGGCGCGGGCGGCAACGGCTGCATTTCCTTTCGCCGCGAGAAGTTCGTCGAGTTCGGCGGTCCGGATGGCGGTGACGGCGGCAAGGGCGGGGACGTCTGGGCGGAGGCCGTGGACGGCCTCAACACCCTGATCGACTTCCGCTACCAGCAGCACTGGTTCGCCTCCAACGGCCAGGGTGGCATGGGCCGCAACCGCACCGGATCGGACGGCGATGACATCGTCCTGCGGGTGCCTGTGGGGACCGAGATCCTCGAAGAGGACGAGGAAACCGTCGTCGCCGATCTGACCGAGCTTGGCCAGCGCGTGCTTCTGGCGCGGGGCGGCAATGGCGGCTGGGGCAACCTGCACTTCAAGACCTCCACCAACCAGGCCCCCCGGCGCGCCAATCCCGGGCAGGAGGCGGTCGACCGCACGCTCTGGCTCCGCCTCAAGCTCATCGCGGACGTCGGCCTCGTGGGCCTGCCGAACGCGGGCAAGTCCACCTTCCTTGCTGCTACCTCCAACGCCCGCCCGAAGATCGCCGATTACCCCTTCACCACGCTGCACCCTAACCTTGGCGTGGTTGGTGTGGACAACACCGAATTCGTCGTCGCCGACATTCCGGGCCTGATCGAGGGCGCGCATGAGGGCAGGGGCCTTGGCGACATCTTCCTCGGACACGTCGAACGCTCCGCCGTGCTGCTGCACCTGATCGATGGCACCTCCGGCACGCTGATCGAGGATTACCAGACGATCGTGAACGAGCTCGAAGCCTATGGCGCGGGTCTTGCCGAAAAGCCGCGCGTGACGGTGCTGAACAAGATCGACGCGCTGGATGACGAAGAGCGAGAGTTCCTCAGGGACGAATTGGAAGCTGCCGGGGCGGAGGACGTGATGCTCATGTCCGGTGCGACGAAGGAAGGTGTGACGGAGGTTCTCCGCGCCCTGCGCCCGCACATCACCGCCCTGCGTCAGGCTGAAGCCGCCGAAGCCCGCGGCGATGAGGACGAGGACGGCACATGGACCCCCTGAGCACGGCGAAACGCATCGTCGTCAAGATCGGCTCGGCGCTGCTGGTCGACCGTGCCACCGGTGCTTTGCGCACGGACTGGCTGCGGGCCATGGCGGAGGATGTGGCGGCGCTCAAGGGGCGCGGCGCGGATGTGATCCTCGTCTCCTCCGGCTCCATCGCGCTCGGTCGCGGGGTGCTGAAGCTGCCCGCGACCACGCTGCCGCTGGAACAGAGCCAGGCCGCCGCCGCGGTTGGCCAGATCCGGCTGGCCCGCGCCTATGAGGAGGTACTCGCTCCGCACGGCCTCACCGCCGCGCAGGTGCTGCTGACGCTGGAGGACACCGCTGACCGGCGGCGCTACCTCAACGCCCGCGCCACCTTCGAGACGCTGCTCGGCTTCGGCACCGTGCCCATCGTCAACGAGAACGACACCGTCGCCACGGACGAGATCCGATACGGCGACAACGATCGCCTCGCGGCGCAGATCGCCGTCACCGTGGGCGCGGATGCGCTGATCCTGCTGTCTGACGTGGACGGTCTTTATACCGGCAACCCGAACACCGATCCCGCCGCCACCCGCTTCGACGTGGTGGACGCCATCACCCCGCAGATCGAGGCCATGGCCGGGGATGCCGGCTCCGGCCTGTCGAAAGGCGGCATGAAGACCAAGCTGATGGCGGCCAAGACCGCCACCGCCTCCGGCTGCGCCATGGCGATCACCCATGGTTTCGAGACCCATCCGCTGAAGCGCCTCTCCGAAGGCGCGAACGCCACCTGGTTCACAGCCCAGATGGACCCGCACGCCGCCCGCAAGCGCTGGATCGCGGCGATGAAACCGCAGGGCACGGTGCTGGTGGACGAGGGCGCGGCGAAGGCGCTGGCCTCCGGCAAGTCGCTTCTCCCCGCCGGTCTGCGCGGTGTCGAGGGCAAGTTCGGACGCGGCGATCCGGTGACGATCCGGGTGACCGACGGGCGCAGCCTTGGGCAGGGGCTGAGCCGCTACACCGCCGCCGAGGCTACGGCCATCGCGGGCCACCACAGTGCCGAGATCGAGGTGCTGCTCGGCTACCCGGGCCGCGCCGTGCTGATCCATCGCGACGACATGGCGCTCTGAGCGGTCCCCGGTTTCTTCTCTTTCCAAATACGCGTAGTATTCCACCCTCAACCAAAGCGAGACACGTCATGAAAGACCTGACCGACATTCCCGCCCTCATGCAGGACATCGGAGCGCGCGCCAAGGCCGCCGCAGCAGAGCTCGCTTTCGCCCCAGCCGAGGCCAAACAGAAGGCGCTCGAAGCCGCCGCCGAGGCCGTCTGGTCCCGCCGCGCGGAGATCATCGCGGCCAATGGCAAGGATATGGAATACGGCACGGACAAGGGGCTGTCGAAGGCGATGCTCGACCGGCTGATGCTGGACGAAGCCCGCATTCAGGGCATCGTCGACGGGCTGCGCGCGGTAGCGGCGCAGGAGGACCCCATCGGCGCGGTCATGGACGCCTGGGACATGCCCTCCGGCTTGCATATCGAGCGCGTGCGCACGCCGCTCGGCGTGATCGGCGTGATCTACGAGAGTCGCCCGAACGTGACGGCGGATGCCGGGGCGCTCTGCCTCAAGGCGGGCAATGCGGTGATCCTGCGTGGCGGCTCCGAGAGTTTCCACAGCTCCGGCGCGATCCACGCCTGTCTGGTCGAGGGTGTGAAAGCCGCGGGCCTGCCCGAGGACGCCATCCAGCGTGTGCCGACGCGGGACCGTGCGGCGGTCAAGGAAATGCTGACCATGACCGATTTTATCGACGTGATCGTGCCGCGTGGCGGCAAGGGTCTCGTCGGCCTCGTCCAGCGCGAGGCACGGGTGCCGGTCTTTGCCCATCTCGAAGGCATCGTGCACATCTACGTCGACAAGGACGCCGATCCGGTCAAGGCGCTGAAGGTCGTGATGAACGCCAAGACCCGCCGCACCGGCATCTGTGGCTCGGCGGAATGTCTGCTCATTCACCGCGGCGTGCTGGACACAATCGGGCAGGGGTTGATCAAGGCGCTGCTTGACGCTGGAGTCGAGGTGCGCGGCGACGAGACCCTGCAAGCCATCGCGGGCGTCACGGCGGCGGAGGAGTCGGATTGGGGGCACGAGTACCTCGACATGATCATCGCGGCGAAGGTTGTGGACGACATCGACGCGGCCATCGCGCACATCAACCGCTACAGCTCCAGCCACACGGACTGCATCCTGACCGAGGATGACGCCGCGGCGGCGCGGTTCTTCCAGCGGCTCGATTCGGCGATCCTGATGCGCAATGCCTCCACCCAGTTCGCCGACGGCGGCGAATTCGGAATGGGGGCAGAGATCGGCATCGCCACCGGCAAGATGCACGCGCGCGGCCCGGTCGGGGCGATGCAGTTGACGTCGTTCAAGTACCAGGTGACCGGCGACGGCACCGTGAGAAGCTGACCGCAGAGGCTGGCTCCGGACTTTTGCAAAAAGTCCGGACCGATTTCTTTCAAGGAAATCGGCACCGATCCGGCGTCAGTCGAGGATTTCCATCCGCAGGCTGGTGTCGCCATGATGCACGCGGACGCGGCGACGGCGTTCGGTCGACAGGTTTGCCAGCATGGCGAACTGCACCTTGTCGGCACCGAGCTCCTCCGGGCCGGGTCCGCCGTTGAGAAGCTCCCAATGCGGTTTCGAGAAGTTGATGCGCGGGGCGGTGACGCTGACCGACCAGCCCGTCTCGCCCCGCTCACAGCGCACCGTGCCACCCTGCGGCAGCGCCGCCTCGCAGCACAGGTAGCCGAGGAAGGCGAGTTGCACGTCGGTGCGGCGCAGGTCCTTCGTCGGTTTCCAGTCCACCTGCACCCGTCCCGCCGCCGTCAGGTCGCGCAGGATGCCACGGATCTCGCGTTCGCCCATCATCTGGCTGTCGCCGGCCA
Source organism: Tropicibacter sp. S64 (assembly GCF_049803835.1). Taxonomy (NCBI): domain Bacteria; kingdom Pseudomonadati; phylum Pseudomonadota; class Alphaproteobacteria; order Rhodobacterales; family Roseobacteraceae; genus Tropicibacter; species Tropicibacter sp. S64. The sequence continues at coordinate 125,692 of NZ_JBNAGK010000009.1, forward strand.
GGCCGAAGGCCACGCGGAAGAACTTGATGCGGGCGTTGGCGTTGACGACGCTCTCGCGGATCAGCTCCAGTTCCGGCATGTCCTTGGCGAAGCCGGACAGGTCGAGCAGCTCCAGTCCGTTCTGGATGGCACCAACCGGGCTGATCAGGTCATGGCAGAGCCGCGACCCTACCAAGGCGGCCAAGGCGGCACTATCTTTGATCATCACGTCGCTCCGATCGAAGGGATTGGTCATGCAAGAACTCAATTCGTTTTTGGAACCGGGTATGCTCGTCACGCACCCTGACAAGCCCGAATGGGGCGTTGGACAGGTTCAGTCCAACATCGACGGGCGGATCACGGTGAACTTCCGCGAAGAGGGGAAGATCGTGATAGACGGTAGCCGGATCGGGTTGATTCCAGTTTATAACGAAAATTAACTTTCACAAGTTTATGAAGGGTTAACGAAGGAATATCCTTTTCCGGCACGGGATTGCGGTGTCGCCCCGCGCCCCCTGAAGCGCCCCGCCTTAAACCTGAGCCACAAATACCCTGTCGCACCTGCGGTGCTATCGGGACATTTGTGTCGCAGGATGATTCAGGTAAAAGGCGGGACGCTGTAGAACGCAAGTAAGGGAGCCACGGACAGGTATCATGACCTCAGCGACGCAGGACAGCTTCGTGGTCGAGCGGGCCACGACCGACGCGATGATCCGCGAGGCGCAGCGGCTGCGCTATGCGGTTTTCGTTGAGGAACTGGGCGGCGACGGGGCACTTGTGGATCATGACGCACGGCTGGAACGGGACCGCTTCGATCCGTTTTTCGACCACCTTCTGGTGCGCGATCCGGCCCGGGACGGCGCCGTCGTCGGGGTCTACCGGGTGCTGCGGGACGATCAGGCGGCGGCGGCGGGGCAGTTCTATTCCGAGGACGAATACGACCTGACGGCGCTGCGCGCCTCCGGACGGCGGCTGCTGGAGCTGGGCCGCTCCTGCCTGCATCGCGACTACCGGGGCGGCCCGGCGATGTTCCACCTCTGGCAGGGCCTCGCGGACTACGTTCTGGAACACGAGATCGAGATCCTGTTCGGCGTTGCCAGCTTCCACGGCACGGACATCGCCGCGCTGGCGGAGCCGTTGTCGCTGCTGCACCATCGCCACCTTGCGCCCGAAGCGTTGCGGGTGCGCTCGCGGCAGTTCCAGCGCATGGACCTGATCGACGAGGCGGCGCTCGACCGGCGGGCGGCGATGCTGGCGGTGCCCGCGCTCATCAAGGCCTACCTGCGGCTCGGGGGCACGGTGGGCGAGGGGGCCTTCATCGACCACGCCTTCAACACCACCGACATCTGCCTCGTGATGGACACGGAACGCATGAACGCCCGGCAGCGCGGCCTCTATGTGCGGGAGGGCACATGAGCACCTGGGACGGCCCGCCGCCGCCGCCCGCACCCACATTCGGGCCGGGCAACTGGGCATTGGTCCTGTTGCGCGGGATACCGATGGCGGTGGTCGTCTTCGGCGGCCTTCTGCTGCTGTTGCTGGTCCGGCTGGTGGAACGGCCGATCTGCGGCATGGACCGGCCTGTGACACCGTGGATCACGCTGTGCGTCTGCCGGACGGCGCTGGCGATCATGGGGCTGAGGGTCGAAACCCGGGGAACCTTCCTCAGGGAGCCCGGCGCCATCGTGGCCAACCATAGCTCCTGGCTGGACATCTTCGTGCTGAACAGCCGCAAGTGCATCTATTTCGTCTCCAAGGCGGAGGTGGCGGGATGGCCCGGGATCGGCTGGCTGGCGCGGGCCACCGGGACCGTCTTCATCCGCCGCGACCGCAGCGAAGCCAAGCGGCAGACCGAGATTTTCGAGGACCGGCTGATGCACGGGCACAAGCTGCTGTTCTTCCCCGAGGGCACCTCCACCGATGGCTTGCGGGTGCTGCCGTTCAAGACCACACTCTTTGCCGCCTTCTTCTCGCAGCGGCTCGAACATGCGATGCACATGCAGGCTCTGAGCATGCGTTACATTGCCCCGAAGGGTGCACCGGATGCGTTCTATGGCTGGTGGGGTGACATGGACTTCGGCGGATCGCTGGTGAAGATGCTCGGCACGCCGCGGCACGGAACGGTGCGGCTGATCTACCATACGCCGGTTCGGGTGGACGACTTCCCGAACCGCAAGACTTTGGCGGCGCATCTGGAACAGCAGGTCAGGGAAGGGTTCGGCAGGCCGCTGGACTGACCGGGTCAGCCCATCGCGGCCTTCAGCGTCTGCAATGCGGCCAGTGGATCTTCGGCGGACCAGATTTCCTCGCCGATGGCGAAGAAGTCGGTGATCGGGGTCAGGGCGCGGATGCGCTCTTCGGTCAGGCCGCCTTCGGCCACCACCGGCACCTCGATCATCTCCGACCACCAGCCGAAGAGGTCCTCGGAGGCGGTTCCGCCATCGCCGAGCGAGCCGGAGACCGGCCCGAAGGAGACATAGTCCGCGCCCGCCTCACCGGCGTTCATGCCGTCATGACGGGACTGGTGGCAATAGGCGCCGACGATGGCATCGGGGCCAAGCTCCTTTCGGGCGGCGCGGACCGAACGCGCGCCGTCGGTCAGGTGCACGCCATCGAGACCGAGCCGCTGCGAGAGCACCACATGGGTGTCGATCACCAGCGCCACGTCGAAGCGATGCGCCACCTCGCGCACCGCGTCGGCGGCCCGCATCAGCGTGTCCTCGTCGCGGGTGGCGAGGGAGAGCCGCAGGCAGGCAATGTCCGCGCCTTCGAGGACGCGGGAGAGCTGGCCGGGAAAGCTGCCAAGGTCGAAGACCGGGGGCGTGACGAGATAGATCTGCGGGGTATCCTCGGCGCTCATCTTGGGTCTCCTGTCCTTGACGTGACCCCCCATTTACCTCGGGATTTCGCCTTTGACCATGGGCCTCAGGCGGATTTCACCGGGTCCGCCCCGCTTGCGAAACCGCGCCCGTCTGCGTAGGGGAAGGCAGCACAAGGAGAGACCCATGCCCACCGACACGCCCCAGCCGAGCTTTGTCCTCGTCCGTCCCCAGATGGGTGAAAACATCGGGGCAGCGGCGCGGGCGATGTGGAACTTCTCGCTCGACCGGATGCGGATTGTCGCGCCCCGGGATGGCTGGCCGAACCCGAATGCCGTTGCCATGGCCTCGGGTGCCGGGCGGCTGCTGGACGAGGCGCAGCTGTTCGAAGACATCGCGGGGGCGACGGGGGATTGCACGTTTGTCTTTGCCACCACGGCGCGGCCGCGCGACCTGACCAAACCCGTCTACAGCCCCGAGGAGGCCATGCGCGAAGCGGCGCGGCGCATCGGCGAGGGGCAGCGCGTGGCGGTGATGTTCGGCCCGGAGCGGGCCGGGATGGAGAATGACGACATCGCGCAGGCCAACGCCATCATCTCCGTGCCCGTCAACCCGGGGTTCGCCTCGCTGAACCTCGCGCAATGCGTGCTGCTCTGCGCCTACGAATGGCAGCGGGCCAGCACGGAAGTCACGCCGCTGCGCGAGGAAATGGCGGGCACGGACTGGGCCGAAGTGGCGGAGGTCAACCACCTGGCGCGGCATTACGAGGAGACGCTGGAGACGGCGGGCTTCTTCTTTCCGGAGCACAAGGCGGACAGCATGAAGCTCAACCTGCGCAATCTCTGGAGCCGGATGCCGCTGACGCGGGTGGACGTGCAGATGCTGCACGGGATCATGCGCCAGATGGTGCGCTGGAAGACCCATCAGGCCGTTGCGGCGCGGGACGCGGACAAGAAAAAGCCGGACTGAGCGGGGGAGGATCGCCCGGTCCGGCAGGCAGAGGATCGCGCGCGGGAGGGACGCGCAATCCGGCAGGGTCAGTAATTGTTGCCGTAGCCGCCACCCTTCTTCTTCGGCGCATAGCCGGTGTTGCAGGCGTGGTCCTGCAGGTACTTGGCCGAAACCCAGTAATAGGAGTGGTTGTACTGGATCTTTGCCCAGCCGTGGGAATAGCCGACCACGTTCACCTTCGAGCAGGAGGAGAAGGTGCCGATCACATGGTAATTCGTGCCGGGGCCGGAGCGGGCGTTCAGGGTGACGCCGTAGTCGACCCAGTAATTGGTGGCGGAGGCGGCCCCGGCGGCAAAGGTCAGGCCAAGGGCGAAGGCGGCGGATTTGAGAAAGGCGTTCATCTGGAATACTCTCGTTGAAGCAGGTTGAGGCGGTCTGAGGCAGTTTGTAGTCTCACGGTACGCCCGGCGGCGCTTTCCCGTAAGTCAGGTAACCCTGACTGTGGAATTCCGGACTTCCCGGGCCTGCGTCACTCCGTCCGGGCGCTTGAAGCCCCCGCGCCCACGCCCTACTGTCAGCGCGAAATTCCGGAGGCAGGACATGGCGGACAAACGCAAGCTGTTCGAAGAGGTGGGCAGCGAGACGCCCGTGGCGCGCACCGCGCCGAAGGGCGGCATGATCGACGCAGGAAAGCGCGGGGCGCGCGGGGCGATCCGGCTCTGGCTGATGGTGCTCTTTGCACTGGTGGTGGTGATGATCGCGGTGGGCGGGCTGACCCGGTTGACCGACAGCGGCCTGTCGATCACCGAATGGCGGCCTGTCACCGGAGCCTTGCCGCCGATGGATGCGGCAGGTTGGGAATCCGAGTTCGAAAAATACCGGCAGATCCCCGAATACCAGTTGCAGAACAAGGGCATGACCCTTGCGGAGTTCAAGTCCATCTACTGGTGGGAATGGGGCCACAGGCAGCTGGGCCGGGTAATCGGTCTCGTCTGGGCGCTGGGTTTCTTCGGCTTCCTTGCCGCCCGGCAGATCCCGACCGGCTGGACCGGCCGTCTGCTCGGCCTCGGCGCTCTTGGCGGGTTGCAGGGCGCGGTGGGTTGGTGGATGGTCTCCTCCGGGCTTGGCGGGGAAATGCTCGACGTGGCGTCTTATCGCCTCGCCACGCATCTTGGTCTCGCTTTCATCATCCTCGGCTTCATCGCCTGGTACGTCTACGCGCTTGGCCGCGACGAACGCGCCCTGATGCAGGCGCGGCGCGAGGCGGAGCCGAAGCTCTTCTCCATGGCCACAGGCCTCATGCATTTCGCTTTCCTGCAGATCCTGCTCGGCGCGCTGGTGGCGGGAATCGATGCGGGCCGCAATTTCCCGAGTTGGCCGCTGATGGAGGGCGGGCTCTGGCCGTCGGACATGTTCGCGGAAACCCCGCTGTGGCGGAATTTCTTCGAAAACCCCGGCCTCGTGCAATTCCTGCACCGCATGGCCGGCTACCTGCTGTTCGTCTTCGGCATCGTCGTCTGGCTGCGCGGGCGCAAATCGCCCAATGCCGACACCCGCTTTCGCTTCAATGCCGTGATGGCGATGATGCTGGTTCAGGTTGTCATCGGTATCGTTACGGTTGTATACGCTGCGCCACTGGAGATCGCGCTGCCGCACCAGTTCGGGGCGGTGCTGCTCTGGGCCCTGATCCTGCGGGCGCGGTTCGCCGCCCGCTATCCAAGAAAACAGTCCATTCGGGAAGGCATTTGACGTATGCAGGCATTTGACGAGTTGATGGCGTACCAGCGCGAGACCGAGGCGCTGAGCCAGGTGGCCGGGCGTCTGGGCTGGGACCAGGAAACCATGATGCCGCGTGGCGCTGCCGAACAGCGTGCGGACGAGATGGCGGCAATGGAATCGGTGCTGCATGCCCGCCGGGTGGCTCCGCAGATCGGCGACTGGCTGGCGGGGATCGACGCCGCGGCGCTCGACGCGGAACAGCAGGCGCAGCTGCGCCTGATCCGCAAGGAGCACGAGCGGGCGACGAAGGTGCCCGCGCGGCTCGCCGCCGAGATCGCCAGACTGGTCAGCCGGGCGCATGTCGTCTGGGCCGAGGCCCGCGCGGACGACGATTTTGCTGCCTTCGCTCCCGTTCTTTCGGAGATCATCGCGCTGCGCCGCGAGGAGGCGCAGGCGCTTGCCGCTGGGGGCGATGTCTACGACGCGCTGCTCGACGATTACGAACCGGGCGCGAAGGCCAGCGACCTCGACGCCATGTTCGGCGCCCTGCGTCCGCGTCTGGTGGCGCTGCGCGAGGCGGTGCTGGACAAGCCGTCCCCGAAAGGCGTGACCGGACCCTTCGACGAGCATGGCCAGATGAAACTGACCCGGCTCGTTGCCCGCAGCTTCGGCTACGATTTCAAGCGCGGACGCGTGGACAAGGCCGTGCACCCGTTCAGCTCCGGCAGCGGCGACGATGTGCGCATCACCACCCGCACCAGTGCGCTCGACCCGTTCGGCTGCATCTATTCGACGATCCACGAGGTCGGCCACGCCAGCTACGAGCAGAACATCAACCGCGCCTATCGGCTGACGCCACTCGGCAAGGGCGTGTCGATGGGCGTGCACGAGAGCCAGAGCCGGATCTTCGAAAACCAGCTCGGCCGCAGCCGCGCCTACACGGGCTGGCTGTTCGCCCGGATGCGGGACACTTTCGGCGATTTCGGGATTGCCGATGCGGATGCGTTCTATGCGGCGGTGAACGAGGTCAAGAACGGGTTCATCCGGACCGAGGCGGACGAGGTGCAGTACAACCTGCACGTGCTGTTGCGGTTTGACCTGGAGCGGGCGCTGATCAAGGGCGACCTCGCCGTGGCGGATCTGGAGGCGGCGTGGAACGATCGCTTCGAGGCGGATTTCGGCTTCGCGGTGGACCGGCCGTCCAATGGCGTGCTGCAGGACGTGCATTGGTCGGCGGGGCTGTTTGGCTACTTCCCGACCTATTCGCTTGGCAACGTCTATGCCGGCTGCCTGCACGCGGCTCTTCGCGCGGCGGTGCCGGGCCTCGACGACGCGCTCGCGGAGGGCAATACGACGCCCGCGACGGATTGGTTGCGGGAGAACCTGCAGGTGTTTGGCGGGCTGTACGAGCCGCGCGGGGTGATCACGCAAGCCTGCGGTGACAAAGCCCCGAGCGAGGCGCCGCTCCTCGATTATCTCGAAGAGAAGTTCGGGGCGCTGTACGGGCTCTGACCGGGCGGTGATTGCCGGGCAGCGCCGTAGGGTGGGTTTTCAACCCACCGCCTGGCCCGGGTGGGTTGAAAACCCACCCTACCCAAATCCTACAGCAACGCCATCCGCTCCGCCCGCTCCGGGTCCGGGAAGGGGCGATACAGGGCGAAATCGGCGTTCAGGATCTGGTCATGCACGGCGCGGTACAGGTTGTCGATTTCCTCGTCCTTCGTCCCAAGCGTTCGGAACGCCTGGTCCAGCATCGAGAGATCCTGGACCGCGATGTTCAGGAGGAAATCCCGGTGATGCTGCGAAGCGAGGTTCAGCTTCCGCCGGTAGAGTTGCCAGTCGAGAATGACGCCCTTGGCCTTCAGATGACCCATCCAGTCATCCAGCGCCTTGGCGAATTTCAACGCGACCCCGTCATTCCGCAGGTCGATCGAGCAGGTATAGAGATTCATTGGTGATCCTCCGCTGGACGAAGGATGTACACCCAAGAGCTTAAGAAGCGCTTATGAGCGCTTCTCGAGCGAATCCGCGATGCGTTCCATCGCGACGGCGCTGCGCTCCTGCAAGGTCACCTGCCGTTCCAGAAGCGCGATCTGGCGCTTCTGGTTCTCGGCAAACTGCGTGTTCACGTCGACGATCCGGGCGGAGTGCGAGGCCGCATTGCGGCCCCTGTAGATGGCGAAGGCGAGCATCGCCACCAGCGCGATTAAAAGGACGAGCAGAATGACGTCCAGCGCCATCATGCCTCGGCGTCTCCCTCTTCGTCGCCCTGGTCGGCGATCCAGGCCACCGAGACGACTTCCTCGCCCTTGCCGGTGTTGAACACCCTCACGCCGCCCGCGCTGCGGGAGCGGAAGGAGATGCCGTCGACAGGCACACGGATCGACTGCCCCGTGGAGGTGGCCAGCATGATCTGGTCGTCCATCTCCACCGGGAAGCTCGCCACGATGTCGCCGCCGCGCATGCTCTTCTCCCAGGCGGTCACACCCTGGCCGCCGCGCCCGCGCACCGGATAGTCATGCGAGGAGGACAGCTTGCCGAGACCCTTGGCGGTGATCGTCAGGATCAGGTTCTCCGCCGCCGACATCTCGGCATAGCGTTCCTGGCTGAGCGGCGCGTCGGCGTTGCCCTCGTCGTCGCTCGTCTCGTCTTCGGTCACGCCGGCCATCAGGCGGCGCATCTTGAGGTAGGAGGCCCGCTCGTCGCTCTCCGCCTCGAAATGGCGGATGATCGACATGGAGACGACCTTGTCCTCACCCAGCAGACGCACGCCACGCACACCCGTCGAGGAGCGCGAGTTGAAAATCCGCACGTCCGGCACCGGGAAGCGGATGGCGCGACCGGAGTTCGTGACCAGCATCACGTCATCGTCCTCGGAACAGATGCGCGCGTCGATCAGGCGGGTGTTCTCGTCCTCGCCCTCGAACTTCATCGCGATCTTGCCGTTGCGCATGACGTTTGTGAAATCCGACAGCTTGTTGCGCCGCACCGAGCCCTTGGAGGTGGCGAAGACGATCTGCAGATCGTCCCATTCCGCCTCGTCGCGGTCCACCGGCATGATCGCGGCAACCGAAACGCCCGCCGGGATCGGCAGGATGTTGACGATGGCCTTGCCCTTCGACGTGCGCCCGCCGAGCGGCAGACGCCAGGTCTTGAGCTTGTAGGCCATGCCGTCCGTGGTGAAGAACAGCAGCTGCGTGTGGGTGTTGGCGACGAAGAGTGTCGTCACCACGTCGTCGTCCTTCATCGCGCCGCCCGACAGCCCCTTGCCGCCGCGCTTCTGCGCCCGGAAATCGGCCAGCGCCGTCCGCTTGATCCAGCCGCCGGCGGTGACGGTCACAACCATCTCTTCGCGCTCGATCAGGTCCTCGTCGTCCATGTCGCCGGCCCAGTCGACGATCTCCGTCCGGCGCGGCACGGCGTAGCTTTCACGGATTTCCCGCATCTCGTTCGAGATGATCTCCATGATCCGCTCGCGGCTCGACAGGATGTCGAGGTAGTCCTTGATCTTGGCCGCCAGTTCTTCGAGCTCGTCCGTGACTTCCTTGACGCCCAGTTGCGTAAGGCGTTGCAGGCGCAGGTCGAGGATGGCGCGGGCCTGCGTTTCCGACAGGTTGTAGGTGCCGTCCTCGTTGGCCTTGTGGGTCGGATCGTCGATCAGCGCGATGTAGGGCAGGATTTCCGCCGCGGGCCAGCGGCGCTCCATCAGCCGTTCGCGGGCTTCGGTGGCATCGGCGGAGGAGCGGATGGTGCGGACCACCTCGTCCACGTTCGAGACCGCCACGGCGAGGCCGCAGAGGATGTGCGAACGCTCCCGGGCCTTGCGCAGCAGGTAGGCGGTGCGGCGGGCGACGACATCCTCGCGGAAGTCGATGAAGGCGGAGAGGAAGGCCCGCAGGGTCAGTTGCTCCGGTTTGCCGCCATTCAGCGCCAGCATGTTGCACCCGAACGAGGTCTGCATCGGGGTGAATCGGAACAGCTGGTTCAGCACCACCTCGCCGGTGGCGTCGCGCTTGAGCTCGATCACCACGCGCACGCCGTCGCGGTCGGACTCGTCCTGCACATGGGCGATGCCCTCGATCTTCTTGTCGCGGGCCGCCTCGGCGATGCGCTCGATCATCGTCGCCTTGTTCACCTGGTAGGGGATCTCGTCGATGATGATGGCGAAGCGGTCCTTGCGGATTTCCTCGATGCGGGTCTTGGCGCGGATGATGACCGAACCGCGCCCTTCAAGGTAGGCCTTGCGCGCGCCGGAGCGGCCAAGGATCACGCCGCCGGTGGGGAAGTCCGGGGCGGGGATGTACTGGATCAGGTCCTCGGACGACAGGTCCGGGTTCTCCATCAGCGCCAGCGTCGCGTCGATCACCTCACCAAGGTTGTGCGGCGGGATGCGCGTTGCCATGCCGACCGCGATACCCTCCGCGCCGTTGACCAACACGTTGGGGTAGCGGGCGGGCAGGACCGTCGGCTCCATGCGCTCGTTGGCGTAGTTCGGGACGAAATCGACGGTCTCCTTGTCGATGTCCTCGAGCAGCGCCTCGGCGCATTTCTGCAGCCGACTCTCGGTGTAACGATAGGCGGCGGGCGGATCGCCGTCCATGGAGCCGAAGTTGCCCTGACCGTCGATCAGCGGCAGCGACATGGAAAAGTCCTGCGCCATGCGCACCAGCGCGTCATAGACCGCCGAGTCGCCATGCGGGTGGTAGCGGCCCATGACATCGCCCACCGCCGTCGCGCATTTGCGATAGGGCTTGGCGCGGGTCTGGCCGTTCTCCCAGAGCGTATAAAGGATGCGCCGGTGCACAGGTTTTAACCCATCCCGAAGATCGGGAATCGCCCGGCTCACGATCACGCTCATGGCGTAATCGAGATAGCTGTTCTTCATCTCGTTTTCGATCGAGATCGAAGGCCCGCTGGGGACGGGACGATTTTCTTCTTCGTTTTCAGGAGTTTCGGGCGTATCGCTCACGAGGGGGGCCTGTCTGTTCTGGTGCTATATCTTGTTGGCGCAGGTTATACCCCGGACTAGGGATAGGGTGCAATGCCGCTGGCGACCCGGGTTTTGGCAGCCGGGCAGAGAGGCTGCTAACATACTGTTTTCATTGAAAAGTAAGGAATCGCGCGGCAAGCTTGTTTCACGGCAACAAGAAACGTTCGAGGCACTGCGATGCAGGAAAGTGAAACCGAGCTGATGCTCAAGGGCTACGGGCTGACCACGGCTGAATTCTTCTACCACATGCCCGATTACACCCATGTTCTGAACACGTTCATCTGGCAGGACTACGATCTCGCCCCGGATCATCCGCGGCTGTTCAAATTCATCGAGTTCTGGCAGGACGAAATCGAAGGCCCGCTGCACTCGGTCCGCTTCACCCACCGCAAGATGATCTCCCCCGGAGAATGGCGGCACGTGGTGGGGGAATTCACCTACGGCAAGGGCAAGTATCACTGAGCGGTTTCGTCCAGCTTGCGCTGGACGACCGGCGCGCCCCTGCGGGGCGCACTTCGGGGCTTCGCTTCGGCCCGGAATAGTCGAGGCATCTGGAAAAGCGGGTGCGTTCTTGCTGGACGGCCGTCAGGTCAGGGAATGATCCGCGTGTACTTCACGCCTTCGAGCGAGGCGCTGACGCGCAGGCCGGATTGGCCGAAGATCACCGCGATGACCGGCGCGAGGGAGGTGGTGGTCTCCGCCGACAGGGTCTCACCCTTCGCCGGAGTGGCGTAGAGGATGTTGGCCCCTCCGGCGTAGCCCGGGGAGCGGCGGAAGGTTTCCAGCGCGTCCTGCGTCATGAAGAACAGCACATGGGCGTATTGCTGTGCGCCGATCTGCAGACCGCCGGAGGCTTTGGTCACCGAATAATAATCCACCGTCGCGCCGCCGACCCGCAGGGCACCGCGCCCGTAGCCGCCGCCAAGACCGAGACCGGCCTCCGTGACCAGCGGCATGATCAGCATTCCGGTCGACTTCGCGGCAAGGTCGCGGGTGCCGGGGTAATCCGCGTAGAGCTGGTTCAGCGTGCTGTCGACGCGGGCGTCGATGGTGGCCGGGCCGCGTCCGCCAATGCCATTGCCGCAGGCAGCCAGAAGGGGCAGGGCGCCAAGCCCCAGGATGGTCGTGCGTCGGGAAAGGGTCATCTCACTGCTCGTTTCTTGATGTTGCATCGCCTCTCGTCCGGCTGTGCCGCCGGTTGGGCGCAACTATAGGCGGGAGGGCGCCGGTTGTCACCACATTGCGTGGACCTTGCGCGGGAATGCGCTAGGCACGGCCATTCCAAATGCTCACAAAGAGGTCCGACCGACGTCCTTTCACGCCATGGCCTGCCGCCTCAGCCGTTCAGCAGCCGCGCCGCCGCCGGGGCGAAATAGGTCAGAACGCCGTCGCATCCGGCGCGTTTGAAGGCCATCAGGCTCTCCATCATCACCTTCTCGCCGTCGACCCAGCCGCGCTCGCCCGCGCCCGCCAGCATCGCGTATTCGCCGGAGACCTGATAGGCAAAGGTCGGCGCGCCGAACATCTCCTTGGCCCGGCGGCAGATGTCGAGATAGGGCATGCCCGGCTTGACCATGACCATATCCGCGCCTTCGGAAAGGTCGCGGTGGATCAGCCGCATGGCCTCGTCGGAATTGCCCGGGTCCTGCTGGTAGGTCTTCTTGTCGCCCTTCAAAGCGCCCGAAGCACCCACCGCATCGCGGAACGGGCCGTAAAACGCACTCGCATACTTCGCGGCGTAGCTCAGCAACAGGACGTTCTGATGTCCTGCGGCCTCAAGGGCGCTGCGCAGGGCGCCGATCCGGCCGTCCATCATGTCGGATGGCCCGATGATGTCCGCGCCTGCGTCCGCCTGGGACAGCGCCTGCTTTACCAGGGCCTCCACCGTGCGGTCGTTCACGATCTCGCCATTCTCGACAAACCCGTCATGGCCATTGATGTTGTAGGGGTCGAGCGCCACGTCGGTCATCACTGCCATGTCCGGCACCGCCGTCTTGATCGCCCGCGTGGCACGGTTCGACAGGTTCTCCGGGTTCCAGGCCTCCGCACAATCCTCGGTCTTCAACGCGGGATCGGTGTAGGGAAACAGGCAGATCGCAGGGATACCGAGCGCATGGGCCTCCTGCGCCGCCTCGACCACCTTGTCGACAGACAGCCGGTTCACCCCCGGCATCGAGTGGATCGGCTCGACGATGCCGGTCCCATCCCGCACGAAGACCGGCCAGATGAAATCGGCCGGAGATAGTGTGGTCTCCTGCACCAGCGCCCGAATGGCAGGGGTGCGGCGCAGGCGGCGCAGGCGTGTGGCAGGAAAAGCGGCAATTGTCGGCTTCATGGGGCTTGGTCCTTGTAAACGCGCTTCTTGGGTGGCATGGAAAGACCGCTCCCACAAGACCCGCGCAGCGCATTTTCCGCGTCGCGGCCCATGCAGAAAGACTCATCGCTTGGACTGGTACAGCACCGTTTTCGAAGTCATCGACATGCGCTCCTTCTCGAACCTGTGGTTCTGGATCGTGCTGGCGGTGACCTGGTCCTCGGCCTCGCATTGGGTTCTGGGCGTGCCCTTCGACATGGTGGCGCGGGCGCGTCGGCAGGGCGGGCAGGCGGAACAGGACCTCGAAGACCTCGTGCGGATCAACACCAACCGCCTGATCTTCATCGCGGACGAGGCCGGTCTCTGGATCACCGCCATCGGCTCGGCACTGCTCACCGGGCTGGCCGTGCTCGGCATCGGGTATGACATCGAAATCGCCCAGGCGATTTTCCTGCTGGCTTTCCCGATGACGCTTGTGGGGCTGCTCAGCCTGCATTCCTCGCGCAAGATCCAGGCGGGCGAGGGCGAGGGCGAGGCGCTCTGGCGGCGCCTGCGCATCCACCGCACCATCACCCAGTTCATCGGCATGGCCTCGATCTTCTGCACCGCGCTCTGGGGCATGTATCAGAACCTCTCGCAGCACATCCTGCACTGAGCCTTTCCGCCATTGACCTGCGCCCCCGCGCGGGCCATTTCAGGCGCCATGGCACAGAACAGCATCACCATTGGCGGCGCCCCCGAGGGCTTTGACGCAACCCTCCTGCTTCGGGAGATGGACAGGGCCGACGGGCCGGTGATCCACGTGGCCCGCGATGACAAGCGGCTGGCGGCGATGCAGGCGGCGCTCGCCTTCTTCGCGCCGGACGTGCCGGTGATGAGCTTTCCCGCCTGGGACTGCCTGCCCTATGACCGGGTTTCGCCGCATGCAGACATCTCCGCCGCGCGGATGGCGACGCTGGCCGGCCTCGTGCACGGGATGCCGGGGCGGTACATCCTGCTGACCACCCTGTCGGCCGCCGCGCAGTATCTTCCGGCGCGTGACGTGCTGAAGCAGGCGGCCTTCGCGGCGCGGGTCGGCGAGCGCGTCAATGAAGAGGACCTGCGCAATTTCCTGGTCCGCATGGGCTTTTCCCAGTCGCCCACGGTCATGGAACCGGGCGATTACGCCATTCGCGGCGGCATCATCGACATCTTCCCGCCGGGTCATGGCGGTCCGGTCCGGCTCGACTTCTTCGGCGACATCCTCGATGGCGCCCGACGCTTCGATCCGGAGACGCAGAGGACCACGCAAACCCTTGACGTGATTGAACTTGCGCCGGTCTCCGAGGTCATCCTCGACGAGGCGGCCATCACCCGGTTCCGGCAAAACTACCGCATCGAATTCGGCGCGGCGGGCACTGACGATCCGCTTTACGAAGCGGTCAGCGCCGGGCGCAAGCACGCGGGAATCGAGCATTGGCTCCCGTTCTTCCACGAGCGTCTGGAAACGCTGTTCGACTACCTGCCCGGCGCGCCCGTGGTCATGGACGACCAGCTTACCCCGGCGCGGTTGGCGCGGTGGGACGGCATTGCCGACCAATACGAGACCCGGCGCATCGCCATGTCCCAGAAAAAGACAATGGGCAGCAGCGTTTACAAGCCGATCCCGCCGGATCAGCTGTATCTGGACGACGCCGCCTGGACCCGCGCCCTTGGCGACCGGCGTTCGGTGCAGTTGCACCCGCTGCCGCAGGCGAGCGGCCCCGGTGTCACGGACGCGGGCGGGCGCATCGGGCGCAATTTCGCGCCGGAACGCCAGCAGGAATCCCTGAGCCTTTTCGGGGCCTTGGCGACGCATGTGAAAGCGAAGATGCAGGACGGCCCGGTTGTCATCGCGTCCTATTCCGAAGGGGCGCGGGAGCGCCTGACCGGGCTGATCGAGGACGAGGGACTGGCCGAAGTCATCCCGATCCGCGACGGCACCCGGATCGGCAAACGCGGTCTGCATCTCGCGATCTGGGCGCTGGAAGCGGGGTTCGAGGCGCCGTGGGAGACGGCGCCCGGCGGCGGCAAGGGCAAGCTCACGGTCATTTCCGAGCAGGATGTTCTCGGCGACCGTCTCATCCGCCAGCCGAAGAAGAAACGCCGCGCTGAGAATTTCCTGACCGAGGCGCAGAGCCTGACGCCGGGTGACCTCGTGGTGCATGTGGACCACGGCATCGGGCGGTATCAGGGGCTTGAGGTGGTGCAGGCGCTGGGGGCGGCGCATGAATGTCTTCTGCTGGAATATGCAGAAAACGCAAAGCTTTACCTCCCGGTCGAGAATATCGAACTGCTGTCGAAATACGGCCATGAAGAGGGGCTCCTGGACCGTCTCGGCGGTGGGGCGTGGCAGGCCAAGAAGGCAAAGCTGAAGCAGCGTATCCGCGAGATGGCCGACAAGCTGATCCGCATCGCGGCAGAGCGGGCGCTGCGCAAGGCCCCGATCATGGACCCGCCGCCGGGGGCCTACGAGAGCTTTGCTGCCCGCTTCCCGTACCAGGAGACGGACGATCAGCTGACGGCAATTTCGGACGTGATGACCGACATGCACTCGGGCCAGCCGATGGACCGGCTGGTCTGCGGCGACGTGGGCTTCGGCAAGACCGAGGTGGCGATGCGAGCGGCCTTCGTTGCGGCGATGAGCGGCGTGCAGGTGGCGGTGATCGCCCCGACGACGTTGCTGGCGCGGCAGCATTACAAGTCATTTGCTGAACGATTCCGGGGATTTCCGGTACAGGTTGCGCCCCTGTCCCGGTTCGTTGGAGCAAAGCAGGCGGCCCTGACCCGCGACGGAATCGCCAAGGGGACGGTGGATATTGCCGTGGGCACCCATGCGCTTCTGGCGAAGGGGATCCGGTTCCAGAACCTCGGTTTGCTCATCATCGACGAGGAGCAGCACTTCGGCGTGCAGCACAAGGAGCGCCTGAAACAGCTGCGCTCCGATGTGCATGTCCTGACCCTGACCGCGACGCCGATCCCGAGGACGCTGCAACTCTCCCTGACCGGGGTGCGCGACCTGTCAATCATCGGCACGCCCCCTGTGGACCGGTTGGCGATCCGGACCTATGTGAGTGAGTTCGATCCGGTCACCATACGCGAGGCGCTGCTGCGGGAGCATTACCGCGGCGGGCAGTCCTTCTACGTCGTGCCGCGCATAGCCGATCTGCCTGAAATAGAAGAGTTTTTGCGCGAACAGGTGCCGGAAGTGACCTATGTCGTCGCCCATGGCCAGATGGCGGCGGGGGAACTCGACGACCGGATGAACGCCTTTTACGACGGCAAGTATGACGTGTTGCTGGCGACGACCATCGTGGAATCGGGCCTCGATATTCCGACGGCGAACACGATGGTGGTGCACCGTGCGGACATGTTTGGTCTGAGCCAGCTTTACCAGATCCGGGGGCGGGTCGGGCGGTCGAAGACACGGGCTTATGCGTATCTGACGACGAAACCGCGGGCGAAACTGACGGTGACTGCGGAGAAACGGCTTAGGGTTCTGGGCAGTCTCGACACGCTGGGAGCCGGATTTAACCTTGCATCTCAAGACCTTGACATACGCGGAGCGGGGAACCTCCTGGGGGAGGAGCAGTCCGGGCAGATGCGGGATGTGGGGTATGAACTGTACCAGTCGATGCTGGAGGAGGCGATTGCCAAGATCCGCAGCGGCCAGATGGAGGGCTTGGCGGAGGCGGACGATCAGTGGGCGCCGCAGATCAACCTCGGTGTTTCGGTATTGATTCCAGAGGATTACGTGCCGGATCTCGATGTGCGGCTGGGTCTGTACCGGCGGCTTTCGGGGCTCACGACGAAGGTGGAACTGGAAGGGTTTGCTGCCGAACTGATCGACCGGTTCGGGAAATTGCCGAAGGAAGTCAACACCTTGCTGCTCGTCGTGCGGATCAAGGCGATGTGCAAGCGCGCGCATATCGCTAAGCTGGACGCCGGGCCGAAGGGGGCGACGGTGCAGTTCCATCAGGACAAGTTCCCGCGCCCCGCAGGGTTGGTGGAATTCCTCAAGGATCAGAAGGACCTGGCGAAGGTTCGGGACAACAAGATCATCGTCCGGCGCGATTGGCGCACCGACAAGGACAAGATCCAGGGGGCTTTCGCCATCGCCCGCGATCTTGCCGAGGCGGCGGGGACGGTGAAGCGGAAAAAGGACGCTTAACGCAGCGCACGGTAGGGTTAAGGCACCGTGCGCCGCAAGATGTGGCAGGCGCCTTTGGCGTCTGGCACAAGAGCGTCGGTGTCGTTGAAGCCGCTCGGGTATTCCCAAGGGCAAGTTTGGTACGATTCTGGGCGATTTTCGTACAGATTTGGTTTTGTGGTACCGATACCATGGATTGTCAGGGCATTTGCCGCACGAAATCGGGTTAACGGCGCAAGAAAAAGCCCCGGCGCGTGGTGCCGGGGCCTTGGGGCATGAGGTCCCGGATCAAGTCCGGGACGGCGTCGGGACCGCTCAGCGCGGGAGCGCGGCTGCCTCGCGGGCAAGCTCTTCGATGGCTTTCCAGTCGCCTTTGGCCACGAGGTCCTTCGGCGCGACCCAGCTGCCGCCGCAGCAGAGCACGTTGGACAGCGACAGATAGTCACCGACGTTCTTCATCGACACGCCGCCGGTGGGGCAGAACTTCACCTGCGGGATGGGCGCGCCGATGGCCCCGAGTGCCTTCGCGCCGCCGTTGGCCTCCGCCGGGAAGAACTTTTGCACGGTGTAGCCGCGCTCCAGAAGGCGCATGACCTCGGAGGAGGTGGCGGCGCCGGGCAGGAGCGGCAGGTCTGCCTGCTCGCAGGCAGAGAGGATGGTGTCTGTCGCGCCCGGGGAGACGCCGAATTTTGCGCCCGCGGCGACGGCTTTCTCGACATCCGCCGGTGTCAGCAGGGTGCCCGCGCCGACTACGCCGCCCTCCACCTTCGCCATCTCGGCGATGACGTCGAGCGCGGCGGGGGTGCGGAGCGTGACCTCGAGCACCGGCAGCCCGCCCGCGACCAGCGCTTCGGCCAAGGGGCGGGCGTGGGCGGCGTCGTCGACCACCAGCACCGGGATGACGGGTGCGAGGCGGCAGAGTTTTTCGGATTGGACGGACGCGTCTGCGGCGGTGATCATGTCGGGCGTTCCTTATGCGGCGAACGGGTTATGGGTATTTCGGCCAAGAAGAAGCAAGGGGTCAGACGACAACCGCCGCGCCGTTGGAGGCCAGACCGACGTTTTCGCGGAAGGCGGCAAAGAGTTCGCGCCCGACACCATGGCCATTGCCGGTGAGGTCGGCGGTGGCGGGAGTGCGGCTGTCGAAGTCCTCGGCGAGGCAGTCGATGGTGCCGCTCACGGCGTCGACGCGCAGGATATCGCCATCCTTCAGCCGGGCGAGCGGGCCGCCCTTGGAGGCTTCGGGGGAGATGTGGATGGCGGCGGGGACCTTGCCCGACGCGCCGGACATGCGGCCATCGGTGACGAGGGCGACCTTCAACCCGCGATCCTGAAGCACGGCGAGGGTCGGCGTCAGGCCGTGCAGTTCCGGCATGCCGTTGGAGGACGGGCCTTGGAAACGGACGACCACAACGGTGTCGCCAGTGAATTCGCCGGCCTTGAAGGCGGTCTTGACGCTCTCCTGATCGTGGAAAATACGGCAGGGCGCTTCGATCACGTGGCGCTCCGGGGCGACGGCGCTGACCTTCATCATGCCGTGGCCGAGGTTGCCGTAAAGCTGCTTGAGGCCGCCGGTGGGCTGAAAGGGATCGGAGGCGGGGCGGAGGATCTTGTCGTTCTCCGTCTTGCGCGGGCCGTCGACCCAGGTGGCGCGGCCCTCTGTCAGGCGCGGTTCCTGCCGGTAATGGCTGAGGCCGTCGCCCATGACGGTGCTGACGTCCTCGTGCAGGAGGCCGGCGTCGAGCAGTTCCGAAATCATGAACTGCAGGCCACCCGCAGCATGGAAGTGGTTCACGTCGGCGAGGCCGTTGGGGTAGACCTTCGCCATCAGCGGCGTCGCGTTCGAGAGGTCGTCGAAGTCCTCCAGTTCCAGCACGATCCCGGCGGCGCGGGCCATGGCGGGCAGGTGCAGCACGAGGTTGGTCGAGCCGCCGGTGGCCATCAGGCCGACCATGCCGTTGACGAAGGCCTTGGCGTTGAGGATCTCGCTCACGGGGCGGTAGTCGTTGCCAAGGTTGGTGATCTCCAGCGCGCGCTGGGTCCCCGCAACGGTGAGGGCGTCGCGCAGCGGGGTGTTCGGGTTGACGAAGGAGGCGCCGGGCAGGTGCAGGCCCATGAATTCCATCAGCATCTGGTTGGTGTTTGCGGTGCCGTAGAAGGTACAGGTGCCGGGGCTGTGGTAGGAGGCCATCTCCGCCTTCATCAACTCGTCGCGGCCAACCTCGCCGGTGGCGAATTGCTGGCGCACCTTGGCCTTTTCATCGTTCGGGATACCGGAAGGCATGGGGCCTGCGGGCAGGAAGATACCGGGGATGTAGCCGAAGGTAGCGGCGGCGATGATCAGGCCGGGCACGATCTTGTCACAGACGCCGAGATAGATGGCGGCATCGAAGACATTGTGCGACAGGGCAACGCCGGTGGCGAGCGCGATCACGTCGCGGGAGAAGAGCGACAGCTCCATGCCGACCTGGCCCTGGGTGACGCCATCGCACATGGCCGGAACGCCGCCCGCGACCTGTGCGGTCCCGCCATTCGCGCGGGCGGTCTGGCGGATCAGCTCGGGGAAGCGCTCGAACGGCTGGTGGGCGGAGAGCATGTCGTTGTAGGCGGTGACGATGCCGAGGTTCGGAGCCTGCCCGGTGGCAAGGGCGTTCTGGTCGCCCGCCATGGCGGCATAAGCATGGGCCTGGTTGCCGCAGGTCAGGTGGGCGCGGCGCGGGCCTTCCTCGGCGGCGCGGCGCATGCGGTCGAGGTAGGTGGCGCGGAGCGTCTCCGAGCGGTCCTCGATGCGGGCGGTGACGCGGGCGATGGTGTCATTGAGCGGCATGAACGGCCTCCTTGCGGGCGCGGCGGGGCGCTTTGGCGTTGCGTTGTTCTGCACATAGCGCGGTTAGCGCTAACGGTAAAGGGGCAGTTGTTCTTCGGGAGGAGAATGGCCCATGCTTTGCGACTTCCCAAGGGGAGGAAAGCGCGGTAGGTGCATGCGCCATGACCGATACTCCGAGCCTTCCCGTCCTCCGCCTCCTGCCCAAAGCCAACGCCCGCGCCATTCGCCGCGGCGCGCCGTGGGTGTTCGACAATGAACTGGTCATGGACCGGCGCTCGCGCGGGATTGCGCCGGGGACGATCGCGCGGTTGGAGGACAATGACCGGGTGCCTTTGGGCGTGGTCGGTGTCAATCCGGGATCGAAGATCGTGGCGCGGATGCTGGACCGCGATGCGGAGGCTGTCATCAACCGGGCGTGGCTGGAGGCGAAGCTGCAGAAGGCCCTGGCGCTGCGGGAACGGCTCTATGATGCGCCGTTCTATCGGCTGGTACATGCCGAAGGCGACGGGCTGCCGGGGGTCATCATCGACCGTTTCGGCGATGTCGCCGTGGTGCAGCCGAACGCCGCCTGGGCAGAGGTGTTGCTGGACGATCTGACCGAGGCGCTGGTCAGCGTGACCGGCGTGACCTGTGTCATGAAGAATGCCGGCGGACGCGGGCGGGCGCTGGAAGGGCTGGACGACGTGGACGTGGTGCTTCGGGGAGATGCGCCGGACGCCCCTGTGCCTGTTGTGATGAACGGCGCGACCTATATGGCCGACCTGACCGGCGGACAGAAGACAGGGCTGTTCTTCGACCAGCGGGACAACCACGGATTCGCGGCGCGGCTGGCTGCCGGTGCGTCTGTGCTCGACGTGTTCAGCCATGTCGGCGGCTTTGCTCTGGCGGCATTGGCGGGCGGCGCGGCGCAGGCTCTGGCGGTCGACGGATCGGCCCCGGCGCTGGCCCTCGCCAGGGAAGGCGCGGAACGCATGGGGGCGGCGGACCGCTTCGCCACGCGGCAGGGCGACGCTTTCGACGTGATGACGGCCCTGGGCGACGAAGGCACGTCCTTCGACGTGGTCGTCTGCGACCCGCCCGCCTTCGCCCCGAACAAACCGGCGCTGGAGAAGGGCCTTCGGGCCTATGAGCGCGTGGCGCGGCTTGCGGCGCCACTGGTCGCGGAGGACGGTTACCTCGTGCTCTGCTCCTGCTCGCACGCGGCGGACCTCAATGCCTTCACCGGCGCCTGCCTGCGCGGCATTGGGCGGGCCGGGCGGCGGGCGCAGTTGATTCACACGGGACAGGCTGGTCCGGATCATCCGCTGCTGCCGCAACTGGCCGAGAGCGGCTACCTCAAGGCGCTGGTTTTCCGGTTGTAAGCTCTTGAAAGTCCTTCTGGATACCTGCGTGTTATTTCCCACCGTAATGCGGGAAATGTTGCTCGGCGCGGCCTCCGAAGGGCTGTTCGAACCGCTCTGGTCGGAACGGATTCTGGAGGAATGGGCCCGTGCCGCGCGCAAGATCGGCCCGATGGGTGAAGCGCAGGCTCGGGGCGAGATCGCGATGGTGCAGGCCCGCTGGCCCAAGGCTTCGGTGCGCTGGAAGCCGTCGCTTGAGGTCCGGCTCTGGCTGCCTGATCCGGCGGACTGCCATGTTCTGGCGGCCGCCATCGCTGGCTCCGCAGATGTTCTGATCACCTTGAACAACAAGGATTTTCCCGGCCAGATTCTGGCGGAGGAGGGGCTGTCCAGGGCCGATCCGGACGGTTTCCTGCATGGGCTCTGGCAAGCCTCGCCGGAAGCACTGGAGCGCGTTGCGGCGCAGGTCCTGGGCGAAGCGCGGCGGCTGTCAGGCGATGACTGGTCCATGCGCGCACTTTTGAAAAAGGCACGGCTGCCACGGCTGGCCAAGGCGCTGTCCTGATCTCTTGCGCGTGCCGGGCGGGGCTGCTACCTCTCGGTTCAAATCCGATGGTTTCTGTCGGAAAGTCCCCGAGAGGCCCCGTTTGAAGCCGGAACGCACCCCGCCACGTCTGGAAATCCGCAATCTTGTCCGCAGGTTCGAGGGCAAGACGGTTGTGGATAACGTTTCGCTGGCGATCCAGCCGGGCAACGTCATGTGCCTGCTCGGGCCATCCGGTTGCGGCAAGTCCACGACCCTGCGGATGATCGCGGGTGTTGACATGCAGGACAGCGGGACGATCTATCTCGACGGCACTCTGATCTGCGACACGGTGTTTCGGGTGCCGCCCGAACGGCGCTCGATCGGGCTGATGTTCCAGGACTTCGCGCTGTTTCCGCACCTGACGGTGGGGCAGAACGTGGCCTTTGGCCTGAAAGGGTCCGGACCGGAGAAACGCAGTCGCGCCAAGGGGTTGCTGGATCGCGTTGGCCTTGCGCATTTCATCGACGAATACCCGCATCAGCTTTCGGGGGGCGAGCAGCAACGGGTTGCGCTCGCCCGGGCACTGGCACCGAAACCGCGGGTTATGCTGATGGACGAGCCGTTTTCGGGGTTGGATAACAGGCTGCGCGACGGCATCCGGGACGAGACCCTGGACCTCCTTAAGGAGGAAGGCGCCAGCGTCCTTTTGGTCACGCACGAGCCCGAGGAAGCCATGCGCATGGCCGACGAAATCGCGCTGATGCGCGGCGGGCGGATCGTGCAACAGGGCGCTCCCTACAACATATACAACGCGCCCGTAGACCGCGAAGCGGTGGCGTTTTTCAGCGATATCAATGTTCTGCGAGGCAAAGTTAAAGGGGCTTTGGTGGCCACGCCCTTCGGTGCCTTCCTCGCCCCGGGGGTGGCCGATGGCACCGAGGTGGAGATCGTCTTCCGCCCGCAACACGTCGGCATCGACTTCGACCGCAGCGGTTCCGGCCCGCATCCCACCGTTCTCGCCGGGACCCCGGCACGGGGCCTCGTGGAACGCGCCCGGTTCATGGGGTCCGAAAGCCTCGTCGAATTCCGCATGGACCATGACAACGAGGTGCTGCGTGCGACGGTGCCCAACGTCTTCCTGCCCAAGCCCGGCACCCCGATGTGGCTGACGGTTCGGCGGGACAGATGCTTCATTTTCCCTGTGAAATCATAAGCGTTCGCGACGATCTTCAAGCTTCGCGTGAAGATCGTTCAGGATGGCCACCCGGATCGCCGAGGCAAGGCCGACCTCCGGATCGCGAGACTCGTCGATCCGTGCGGCCAACTCGTTGAGCGCCATGCCCTCGGCCTTGGCCATGGCCCGGAACGCGGTCCAGAAGGCATCTTCCAGGGACACGGAGGTGCGATGCCCGCGCAGCGTCAGGGACCGTTTCACCGGCTTGCCGCTCATTCTTTCTCATGCCCGTCGAGATTGCGTTTCGCTTTGTCCACCAAGGCCTTGGCGAGGGTTTTCTGCGATTTCGTCAACCCGTGTTTCGCGGCATTGGCATCGCCCTCGCGACGTTTCGCATCGCGGCTCTTTTGTTTGCGGACTGTGTTGAGATTGACGACTTTGCTCATGCCTTCAGTTTAAACGAAAACAGGCCCGGCGGAAGTCCGGACCTGCTGTTTCCTTGTCTTGACTGTCCCGGCGAGTGTGCCGGTGCGCCGGGGTCAGCCTTTCGGGCCGATCATGTCCTCGGGCCGCACCACGCGGTCGAAGGTCTCCGCGTCGACGAAGCCGAGCGCGATGGCCTCTTCCTTCAGCGTCGTGCCGTTCTTGTGCGCGGTCTTGGCGACCTTCGTGGCGTTGTCGTAGCCGATGGTCGGGGCAAGGGCCGTCACCAGCATCAGGCTCTCTTCCATCAGCTTCTGGATGCGCGGCTTGTTGGCTTCGATGCCGTTCAGCATCCGCTCGGTGAAGCTGTCCGCCACATCGCCGAGAAGTTGCAGCGATTGCAGCAGGTTGTAGGCCATCATCGGGTTGTAGACGTTGAGTTCGAAATGGCCCTGGCTACCCGCGAACTTGATCGCGGCATCGTTGCCCATGACATGCGCCGCGACCTGCGTCATGGCTTCGGCCTGCGTCGGGTTGACCTTGCCCGGCATGATCGAGGAGCCCGGCTCGTTCTCCGGCAGGATCAGCTCGCCGAGGCCGGAACGGGGACCCGAGCCGAGGAAGCGGATGTCGTTGGCGATCTTGTACATTGCGCCGGCGACGGTCGCGAGGGCACCCGAAAGGAAGACCATGGCGTCATGGGCCGCCAGCGATTCGAATTTGTTCGGCGCGGTGACGAAGGGCAGGCCGGTGATCTCCGACATGTTGGCGGCGACGGTCTCGCCCCAGCCTTTCTTGGTATTCAGGCCGGTGCCCACGGCGGTGCCGCCCTGCGCCAGTTCGTAGATGCCCGGCATGGCCAGCTCGACGCGTTTGATGCCGTTGCGGATCTGCATGGCGTAGCCGGAGAATTCCTGGCCAAGCGTCAGCGGCGTCGCGTCCTGCGTATGGGTGCGGCCGATCTTGATGATGTCCTTGAATTCCGCGGACTTGGTTTCCAGACCTTCGGCCAGCTTCGTCAGGCCGGGCAGGAAGACGTCGCGCACCATCATGGCGGCGGCGATGTGCATGGCGGTGGGGAAGGTGTCGTTGGACGACTGGCCCATGTTGCAGTGGTCGTTCGGGTGCACCGGCGTCTTCGAGCCGATCTCGCCGCCGAGGATCTCGATCGCGCGGTTGGCGATGACCTCGTTGGCGTTCATGTTCGACTGCGTGCCGGAGCCGGTCTGCCAGACCACCAGCGGGAAGTTGTCGTCGAACTTGCCGTCGATGACCTCACTGGCGGCCTGGATGATGGCCTCGCCCAGCTTGGTGTCCAGATCGCCGGAGGCGACGTTGGCCTGGGCGCAGGCCTTCTTGATCACGCCGAGGGCACGGACGATGGCGACAGGCTGTTTCTCCCAGCCGATGGGGAAGTTCATGATCGAGCGCTGGGTCTGCGCGCCCCAGTATTTCTCGGAGGGCACCTCGAGGGGGCCAAAGCTGTCGGTCTCGGTACGGGTTGCACACATGGGGGTATCCTCCTCGCCAGAGCTGCACGTCACACGTTGGCCTCCTCTTACCCGACAGGGAAAGAAAGACAAGGCGGCATACCGTGGGATACCGTTAACATGCCGCAGAAATTCTGCGCGATTGGACGCAGGCCGCGCAGATCAGCGGTGTGTTGCAGCGGGCAGGTCTGAAATACCGGCGGTTGCGAGATCCGAGCCGGGAGGACCGACGCGCCGCGCCCGGTTGTCACTTGCGGAAACGGTCGAGGCTCACCACTTCGGCGTCGCGATGCGCCGGTTTGGTCTCGGGTTTCTTGCCGCCGGGGCCGTCCGGGGGCGTGTCGTCGTCTTCGTCCTCGTCGTCCTCATCCCCGGCGTCCTGGCTTTCGAAGCGCAGGCCGAATTCGACGGAAGGGTCCACGAAGGTCTTGATCGCGTCATAGGGAATGTAGAGCCGCTCCGGCGCGTCGCCGAAGTTGAGCGTCACGGCAAACCCCTCGTCCGAGACGTCGAGATCGTCGAACCAGTGTTGCATGACCACCGTCATCTCGCCCGGGTAGCGGTCCGAGAGCCAGTCGGCCAGTTCCGCGTCCGGGTGGGCGGTGTCGAAGGTGATGAAGAAATGGTGGTCCCCGGGAAGGCCATTCTCGCGCACACCTTCCAGCACTTCCTGGATCAGGCCACGCATGGCCCGGTGCATCAGTCTTCCGTAATCAATCCCGCGGGACATCCCTGATCCTCTTATTCGTTTCCCCTCAGCATATTGAATATGGCGGCGAGGGAAAGAGCAAGAATCGAGGATTTGGCCACCGGCCCGTCGTGCGCGCTCCTGACCGCCTTTTGGGGGCGGTCAGAACAGGATTCGGCTGATTTCACGCAGGATCTTTTCGCGGATGGCGCGGGCGTAATCGCGGTGACCGCGGGCGGTCTCGACGAAGCCGTCGCGGGTCACGAGGTGGCGGCGGTAGAAATTGGTGACCGCGACGCCCAGTCCCTCGATGGCGAGGCCGTTGATCGTGACCCCGGCGCGCTGCGCCCGTTGCCTCATCTGCCGCACGTCGGCCCCGGCGTTGGGCGTGCCATCGCCGGAGACGTCGATGACGTGGCGGTGGCAGTCCGGCGCCCGGGCGAAATGACGGAGGGCAAAGCCGATGGCTTCGGCGGGGGCGGTGTCGGAGAGCTGGAAGGCGCGGTCCAGGCCGCGAACCTGCGCGGCGAAATTCGCCACATGCAGGGCGCTGCGCATTGGCGTCCAGTCGAGGCTGACCTGTTGAAGGTCTGCGCCCGACCATTGCACCACGCTGAGCGCAATCTCGTCTCGGACCAGCGTGTCGACGATGTCCGGGTCCTGCAGCGCCAGCGCCAGCCCGTCGATCTGCAGGCGGAACTCCCCGGCGTCGACCGATTGCGAGACGTCCATGGCAAGGATCAGCGCCGTCTGACAGGCCGCGGCGGGGGTGGCAAGGGTCACGGACAGGAGCGCGGCGCGGATCATGGATGGAGCCTGCTCCACCGCCCGCGCTTTGGTCAAGCCCAGGGGCCGGGGTTTGCCCAGAGAAGGAATGCGGCGGGCCCGGCTTCGAGTGCGAACCAGGCAAGGGCCTTGGGTTGGGGCGGGTGGTCCAGGATCATGGCCAGCGTCCGTCCCGTGGCCGCGCCGACATAGGCCACGCCCAGCATGGCATAGGCGCCGGGCGCGCCGGTGACGAGGCAGACAAGGCCGAGCGCAACGAACAAACCGCCGGCAGAGGCGCGCAGCTCGCTCAGGCCCATGGTGCTTCGGGTCGGCTCAAGATCGAGCACCTGCGCCGTATAGCGCGGCGCGAGCAGGCCGAAGAGGCCGAGCGCGATGGTCAGCAGGGAGATGGCATTGTTGAGGATGTCGGTCATGGGTCCGCCTTGGCTTTCTGCCACGATCTGGTGCGACTGCGCGGAATGTCCAGACCGGACACCGCAGGAACCGGGGCAGGGACGCCTTGGAAGGGAAAGTGCAGGCTTCTGTTGCCAGGTGCCTGCGAACCCCGCCTTACGCTGCAAAGCGCAAGGGCTTAGATTTCGATTCCTCGAACCGCTTACGCGGCCAGAGCAACCGGAGCACGATTGTCGTTTGCAATTGTACTGTTTGCACCGATAACGGTGGTGGCTCACCGGGACAAAGCTACATCTTTACGCGTTCGTCGATCCTGTTTCGTCCCCATGATCCCCAAACGAAGGATTTTGGTGGAGACGCCGGGTACCGCCCCCGGGTCCGATCCGTTTATTCCATGCGCGTTTATGCCCATAGTCCCCCGAAGGAGACAGGATGCAATATAGGCCCGGGGCGGGGCGGTTTCAAGCGGGTCTATGGGGGACAGGGGCCGGGGTGAGAATAATTTCAGACTAAAATTATGCTCACCCTCACGGGCGGTGGTCAAAGCGCAAGGTCGAGCACCACCGGCACATGATCCGACGGTTTGTCCCTTCCGCGCACGTCTTTCTGGATTTCGCAGGAGACCATCAGGTCCGCGGCCTGCGGCGTCAGCAGGAAGTGGTCGATGCGGATGCCGTTGTTGCGTTGCCACGCGCCCGCCTGGTAGTCCCAGAAGCTGTAGTGCCCCGGTCCTTGCGTCTGTGCCCGGAAGGCCTCGGTGAAACCGAGGTTGACGATGCGGCGGAAGGCATCGCGGCTTTGCGGCAGGAACAGCGCGTCGTCCGTCCATTGCTCCGGCTTCGCCGCGTCCTCCGCCTGCGGGATGATGTTGTAATCGCCGCCCATCAGCGCCGGCATCTCCTCCGCCAGCAGCGCCTTCGCCCGCGCCTCCAGCCGCTTCATCCAGTCCAGCTTGTAGGCGTATTTCCCGCCCGGCACCGGCAGCCCGTCCGCGCCGAGTTCCACCGGATTGCCGTTCGGCAGGTACAGCCCGCACACCCGGCAGGCGTGTTTGTCGCCCACGACCGTCGCCTCGATCCAGCGCGCCTGTTCGTCCGCCTCGTCGCCGGGCAGGCCGCGCGTGACGTCCTCCAGCGGCAGCTTGGACAGGATTGCGACACCGTTGAAACTCTTCTGACCGTGCGTTGCCACGTTATAGCCGCGCTCCTCGAAGACCTCGCCCGGAAAGGCCGCGTCGACCGATTTGATCTCCTGGCATAGAATGACGTCGGGGTGAGCCTCATCGATCCAGTCGGTGAGTGCGTTCAGACGGGCCTTGATCCCGTTGATGTTGAAGGTGGCGATTTTCACGTCTGGCGTCTCCTGTTTGCGGGCCGACCGTTTCGGGTTTTGGCGCGGCAGGCAAGCCGGAAAACGTCCCGAACCGGGCACTCCCCAGGTCGCCGCGGCTGGCCGCGGTCCGGCTTTGTTCCCGTCCGACCGGCGTTGCCGGGAATCGATTCGGGACTTTGCAACTTTGCAAACCCCCGTTGCGTTGCAAACTTCGAAACAATCCACAGGAAAAAATTCTCTGGGGATAACTCGGATATGGGAGCGGGTTAGCGTCAGTGTGACACAAAGTTCGTGTGAATACTTTCGGTATTAATCAACCTTAACAAGAATTAACTTTTTTGCAAACGCGTTTTCCGTGCAACTCGAAAGGGTCTACCACGCAACCCTTTCGAGGAACACGAAAATGACTGCACACAAGAAGCACAGCTTTGCTGAAGAAATCCTTTCCAACGGCCGGACTCACAGCGCATTTGACGGCGACGCCGTCGAAAGCTGCATGTCCTGGTCGGGGCCTTCTGGCCACGAGATGGCGTCGGGTGACGCTGTTGAGAGTCTGATGTCCTGGTCTTCCCCCCGTGACAGTCGTGCAGAAACCGGCGACGCTGTCGAGGCTTTCATGTCCTGGTCCGGCCCGAAGGCCTCCCGGTCGCTGACCGGCGACGCCGTCGAAGCGTTCATGTCCTGGTCGAAGCCGGAAGGCACCCGCGCCGAGACCGGCGACAATGTCGAGGCCTTCATGTCGTGGTCCGGCCCGAAAGCCTCCCGCACCGACTCTGGCGACGCTGTCGAAGCGTTCATGTCCTGGTCGAAGCCCGAAGGTACCCGCGCCGAAACCGGTGACAACGTCGAGGCGTTCATGAGCTGGTCGGGCCCGAAGGCGACCGCAGCCGAGACCGGCGACGCCGTCGAAGCGTTTATGTCCTGGTCGAAGCCGGAAGGCACCCGCGCCGAGACCGGAGACAATGTCGAGGCCTTCATGTCGTGGTCCGGCCCGAAAGCCACCGCCTCCGAGACCGGCGATGCCGTCGAGGCGTTCATGAGCTGGTCGAAGCCGACCCGCGCCTGAGCCGCAGAGATACCCGGGCGGGGCGGATTGGCCGCCTTGTCGCCAAAACGAGAGGAGCCATCCCGATGAGCAACGTTATTCACCTGGCCGTCCCGTCCCGGATCCTGCCCTTGGAAGCGCGGATCACCGCGCTTCTGGCTCTCTTCGCCGAACATCGCCGCACCGGCGACGATGTGTTCTGGCTGAAGGAGAACGGGGAGATGCTGAACATCCTGCAAAGCACGGGGCTTCCCGTGCCCGCCGAGGCGCTGGCCGTGCATGCGGGATTCTACGCCAAAGCCGCGAAACGGCTCCAGTTTTTCCCGCAGTATTATCGCTTTCTGGTCTCGCTTGCGCTCGATCTCGAAGATCTGGGAATGCCGGGCCACGAGGCCGAAAAGATGGTGGCCTTCGCCGACCGCGAGGGCCTCGTGCAGGCGGAGATGTCCGACCTGCAACGCGCCGAAGCGCGTCGGCTGTTGACGCGGCGGGGCGTCGATCCTGTCCGTGATGCAGGGCTGGACGACCGGCTGCGCGCCTTTGTAAGCAGGACAAGAACCTTTGCCCTGCCCAACAAGAAGGCGGCCTACGAGCTGACGCACATCGTGTTTTACCTCACGCAATATGGCCATCGCCCCGCCGATCTCGGCCCCGAGGCGGTCACCAGCCTGCATTTCGCCGGGCTGACCGCGTTCCTTGACCAGAACGCCGACCTGCTTGCCGAGATCTGTCTTGCGATGCGTTTTCTGGGTGAGGTACCGCCGCCGGTCTGGACCGGCTGGCTGCGCCGCGAGACATCCTTGTTCAACGTCGAGGCGGGCGAGACCGTCTCCATCAACGATGATTACCACGACTTCCTGATCTGCAACTGGCACGAGGCCATCGAGGGCGGGGAGCCTTTCCGCAAGCCGATGAGCCTTGGCCGGATGCGCTTCGACAAGCGCCCGACGCAGGCCGCCGCGCTGCGCGAGATCAGCCAGGCGATGCTGGCGCTCGACGATGCGCGGGTGGGCGACTGGTCGGTGATGAAACGCCGCATGGCGGAATCCGTCTCGCAGGAAGCGCTCGGCATGCTGGAGATGGCCGCAACGACCAGCGCGCATTTCGAGGCTTATTTCGAGGGCTTTGCCCGGGCAGGTGCACAATGAATCCCTCTGTCGTCGGTGCCGCGCTGGCGGTGCTCTTCACCGGCATGATCGCCGCCGCCGACGGCATCACCAAGCTGGTCGCGGGCAATTACGAGGCGCCCCAACTCTATGCCCTGGCCGCGGCGCTGGTGGCGCTGATGGCGGCGGGCGCGTCAGGGGTCAGCCGCGGCGAGACGCTGCGCATCCGCTCCGTCAAGCCGATGATCCTGCGGACCGTTCTGACGGTGGTCGCGGCGATAGCCTTCTTCCAGGCATTCAGGCACCTGCCGTTCGCGGATGTTTTCCTGTTCATCGGGCTGATCCCGCTGATCGCGGCGGCCCTCTCCGGCCCGATCCTGGGCGAGACGCCGCGCCCGGTGGCCTGGCTTGCCCTGAGCATCGGGGCGGGCGGCGTGATCTTCCTTATGCCCGGCGGCATTTCCGGCGCACAGGCGGGCCACCTCTGGGCGCTTGTCGCGGCACTCAGCGGGGCGGTGTCCATGCTGCTGGCCCGGGTGATCGCGAAGGTCGAGCGGGCGCCGCTGGCGCAGGTCTTCTGGCCCAACCTCGGCCTCGCGCTTGTGATGGCGCTGGCGCTGCCGTTCGTCTGGAAGCCGATGGGTGTGATGGACGGCATCTGGATCGTCACCTACGCCGGGTTCCTGTTCGGCGCACGCTATGTCTCCGCCGAGGCCATGCGGTTCCTGCCGGCCTATGTCGCCATGCCGGTGATGAACGTGCAGTTTGTCTGGATGGTGGGCATCGGCATCTATGCCTTCGGCGAGATCCCGAGCTTTGGCACGGTGATGGGCGTCATGCTGGTTATTGCCTCCGGGCTGTATCTCGTGGCCGAGGAAACCATCGCCCGGGGCGCGGCGCAGGACGTCTGACCCACCTTCATGTGATGCGTCAACCGCCGCTGGCAAGCGGAGGTTTTGTCTTGAGAAAATCAGATCGAGAAGGACGTGCCGCAGCCGCAGGAGCTGGTGGCATTGGGGTTCTCGATGACGAAGCGGGCGCCGATGAGTTCGTCGCTGAAGTCGATCACGGCACCGGCAAGGAAGGGCAGCGACACCGGGTCCACCACCACGCGCTGGCCGTGCCCTTCGAGCACCAGATCCTCGCCCTCGGGGTTGTCGAGCCGGATGTCATACTGGAAGCCGGAGCAGCCGCCGCCCTCGACGGCGACGCGCAGCGCCTTGCCATCCTCGCCCGCGCCGATCTCGGCGAGGCGTTCGAAGGCGCGGTCCGTCACTTTCGGGGGGAGTTGCATGCTCTGCATCCTCTTGCTTTCATTCGTGTCCTGTCTCGAATATATGGGCGCAAGGGACGGGCGACAAGGATGGACGGATGCGAGCGAGCTATGCCTGCGATCCAAAGACGGCGCGCGGGCGTCTGATCGCGGAAGAAGAGAGCGCCTTTCGCTCGTGTTTTCAACGGGATCGCGACCGGATCATCCACGCGTCCAGTTTCCGGAGGCTCAAGCACAAGACACAGGTCTTCGTCGAGCATGAGGGTGATTTCTACCGCACCCGGCTGACCCATTCGATCGAGGTGGCGCAGGTTGCAAGAACCATTGCGGGCGCCTTGAATTTGAACACGGATCTGACCGAAGCCGTGGCGCTGGCGCATGATCTCGGCCATACGCCGTTCGGTCATACCGGGGAGGACGCGCTGCATGCGCTGATGGCACCTTATGGCGGGTTCGATCACAATGCGCAGACGCTGCGGATCGTGACCAGGCTGGAGTGTCATTACGCGGAGTTCGACGGGCTGAACCTGACCTGGGATACGCTGGAGGGTATAGCGAAGCATAATGGTCCGGTTCAGGACCCGATTCCCTATGCGCTGGCGGAGTACAACGCCCGCCACGATCTTGAACTGCACACCCATGCCAGCGCCGAGGCGCAGGTGGCGGCACTGTCCGATGACGTGGCTTATAACAACCACGACCTGCACGACGGGCTGCGGGCCGGGCTGTTTACCGAGAGCCAGATCGGCGATCTGCCGATCATCGGCGCGGCCTATGCGGAAGTCGACCGGCTTTATCCGACCACGGATGCCTACCGGCGCAGGCACGAGGCGCTGAGGCGGGTGTTCGGGGTCATGGTTGCCGACCTGATCGATACCTCCGCCGCGCGGCTTGCGGACTCCGGTTGCCGGTCTGCTCAGGAGATCCGGGAACTCGGACGGCCGGTGATCGCCTTTTCCGATGGCATGTGGACGGACCTCAAGGAGATCCGGACCTTCCTGTTCACCAACATGTACCGCGCACCCAGCGTCATGGAGCAGCGTGCCAAGGTGACGAAGGTCGTCGAGGCGCTGTTTCCGATCTACATGGCGGACCTGTCGCTGCTGCCGGAACGCTGGCATGGCGAAGCGCAGGGTTCGGGGGACGATACCACCCGCGCACGTCTCGTGGCCGATTATATCGCCGGCATGACCGACCGCTTTGCCCTGCAGCAACATGCCCAATTTACCGGAACCGACATCCTGCACGACGGCAGCTGAGCGGTCCGGGTCAATTTCCGCATGATTTCGGCTGTTTCCTGCGCGATTGTCGCGAAAGCAGGGACGATTCTGCACGATTTCGGGTATTATTTGTCATGACGCAACCTATAAGTGCCGCCACCCGGAGGAACATCCGGGACTGGGGTCTGGAGAGCAAGCTGTTCAGCGTGTCGCGGTTCAAGGACAAGGTGGCGATCGTCGCAGGGGGCGAGCTTCCTCTGGCCCAGTCCCTGGTGCGCCGTCTTGCGGAATTCGGCGCCACGGTGGTGGCCCTGGGCGACGATGCGGAGATCCTCTGGCGGCTGGCGCGGCAATATCCCGGTGCGGTGCAGACCCTGACCCTGGGCCGGGGCTGGCGCGAGGTCCTGCGCCTTCTGCAGGAGGCCTGGGCAGAGGAGCCGATCGACCTCTACATCGACCTGTTGCCGCTCGCGGAGTCGCACAGCCTGTCCGAGACCCGTGATGTCTTCTCGCGCAGCGCGGCGCTCGCGTCGGCCCTCCTGCCCGGCATGCGGGCCGGGCAGGCGCAGGCGGTGCTGTGCTTTCCGCAGGCGCGGGCCGGCGCGCCGAACCGCGGGACGCGGGCGGCGGGCTATGCCGGGCTCGTGCGGCATTTCAACGAAAACTGCCTGCCGGGGCGGTTCCTCGGGCTGAATTTCAACGATGCGGACTGCGCCTGGACGGATGCCGATTGCCTGTCTGCCGGAGACGCGATCCTGATGCTGTGCCACCCGGTGTCGCGCGGCGTGCAGCCGGGAACGGTGCTGGCCTGGACCGCCTGACGGTGCAGTTTGAAATGGCGCGGGCCGCGCTATGTTCAGCGAGACGTGGAACAATCCGGGGCAGGACAACGCGCATGGCACTTTCATCTACGGGCGGTGGGCTGGACCCCGTCCTTGCATTTTCGCTGGTCGGTCTGCTGGGCGTCGGCAGCCAGTGGCTGGCCTGGCGGATGCGGCTTCCCGCCATCGTGCTGATGCTGCTGGCCGGGCTGATCATCGGGCCTGTGCTGGGTCTGCTGAAACCGGGCGCTCAGTTCGGTGACATGCTGTCACCCATGGTCGCCATCGCGGTGGCAATCATCCTTTTCGAAGGCGGTCTGACGCTGAACCTCGGCTCGTTGCGGGACGCGGCGGTCGGGGTGCGCCGGCTGGTCTTCATCGGGGCACCGCTGGGATGGCTGGCGTCGAGCTGTGCGCTGCACTACGTCGCGGGCCTGAGTTGGGAGACGGCGGCGGTCTTCGGCGGCATCATGATCGTCACCGGACCGACAGTGATCGCACCGCTGCTGCGGCAGGCAAAGCTGTCGAAACGCCCCGCCGCGCTGTTGCAATGGGAGGCCATCGTCAACGATCCGGTCGGCGCCCTGGCGGCGGTTCTGGCGTTCGAGGTGGTCGTGGTGCTGCAGACGGCGACGGGCCTCGGCCATGCGGTCTGGCAGCTCGGCCTCGGCATCGCGGTGGCGACCGGCCTCGGCATCGCCGCCGGCTGGGGGCTGGTGCGGGCGTTCCGCCAGGCCTATGTGCCGGAATACATGAAGGTTCCTGTGCTCTTCGTGCTGCTCATCGGGGTTTTCGCGGTGGCGGATTCCGTGCTGCACGAAAGCGGCCTTCTGGCGGTCACGATCATGGGCCTGTGGATCGCCAACGCCGACCTGCCGAGCTTCGCGGAGCTGCGCCGGTTCAAGGAACACGCCACCGTGCTGCTGGTCTCGGGCGTGTTCATCCTGCTGGCGGCGGGCATGAGCCTCGACGTGCTCTCCACGCTGGACTGGCGCGCGGCGGTGTTCGTCCTGTCGGTCATCCTGCTGGCGCGGCCCTTGCCGGTGCTGATCGCGCTGGCCTTCTCCAACGTGCCATGGAAGGAGCGCCTGCTCGTCGCCTTCACCGGCCCGCGGGGCGTGGTTCTGGTCGCGGTGGCGGGGCTGTTCGGCGAACGGCTGGTGGGTCTCGGCATCGAGGACGCGGACCGGATC
Organism: Tropicibacter sp. S64; assembly: GCF_049803835.1. Classification (NCBI taxonomy): domain Bacteria; kingdom Pseudomonadati; phylum Pseudomonadota; class Alphaproteobacteria; order Rhodobacterales; family Roseobacteraceae; genus Tropicibacter; species Tropicibacter sp. S64. The sequence continues at coordinate 160,272 of NZ_JBNAGK010000009.1, forward strand.
GCGCCGCTGGCCTTCGCGCTGGTGGCGGCGACGGTTGTGCTGCACGGCTTCACCTTGACCCCATTGGCGCGCGCGCTTGGGCTGACCGCGAGCAATGCGCCGGGGGTGATGATCCTCGGCGGCTCGCGCTGGTCGGTGGCGCTGGGGCAGGCGCTCCGGAAGCTGGACCTGCCGGTGATCGTGGCCGACCCCAACCACGCCCACCTGCGCACGGCGCGGGAGGCGGGGCTGGACACCTGGTTCGGCGACATCCTGTCGGAGGCGGCGGAGCACCGGCTGGAGCTGGCCGCCTATGACACGCTGATCTGCGCAACCGACAACGACGCCTACAACACGCTGGCCGCGACGGACCTTGCGCCGGAATTCGGGCGCGAGAACGTGTATCAGCTCAAGCGCGTCAAGCACGCCAGCACCCGCCACGCGCTGCCCTCGACCCTCGGCGGACGGCTGATCGGGGCGAACGAGACCTTCTTCGAGGCCAACGCGCGGCTGGCGGAGGGCTGGGAGTTCCGGGTCACCGGGCTGACGGAGGAATTCACGCTGGACGACTGGCGCGAGAAGAACCCGGAGGCGGTGATCGTCGCGACGCTGGGGCCGAACGGCACGCTGCGGTTCTTCGGTCCAGAGGACGAGGTGAAGCGCAAGGATGCGGGCAAGCTGCTGGCGCTGATGCCCGCGCGCGAAGAGCGGCTGGCCGGAGGGCAGGCGGGCGGTCAGGCGGGCGCGTGACGGCCCGCGTCCGACAGGCCATTTGACCCCGCGCGACAAAGTGGTAGAGGAGGCCCCAAGACTTGGAGCCTGACATGAACCTCTTTACCGATATCCGTGCCCTCGTGATCGCCTCGATCGAGGCGATGCAGGCCTCGGGCGCATTGCCCGGCGACCTGAACACCGCCGCCGTGACGGTGGAGCCGCCGCGCGATCCGCTGCACGGCGACATGGCGACCAATGCCGCGATGGTGCTCTCGAAGCCCGCCGGGATGAAGCCGCGCGACATCGCGGAGGCGCTGGTGGCGAAACTGGCGGAGGATGACCGGATCGCATCGGCGGAGGTGGCCGGGCCGGGCTTCATCAACCTGCGGCTGGCGCCGAAGGTCTGGCAGGCGCTGCCCGGGGCGATCCTGAAAGCGGGCGGGCAATACGGCCGCTCCGAAATGGGCGCGGGCAAATCGGTCAACGTCGAATACGTCTCCGCCAACCCCACCGGCCCGATGCACGTCGGCCATGCGCGGGGCGCGGTGGTGGGCGATGCGATTGCCAGCCTGCTGGCCTTCGCGGGCTGGGACGTGACGCGGGAGTACTACATCAACGACGGCGGCGCACAGGTCGATGTGCTGGCGCGGTCGGTCTACAACCGCTATCTCGAAGCCCATGACCTGACGGTGGACTGGCCCGAGCAATCCTACCCGGGCGAGTATCTGGAGCCGGTCGGCGACGCGCTCAAGGACAAGGTCGGCGACATCTGGCTGGAGGCTCCCGAGGAGGAGTGGCTGGAGCCGGTGCGCGAGTTCGCCATTGCCGCGATGATGGACCTGATCCGCGAGGACCTCGCGGCGCTCGGCGTGGTCATGGATCGGTTCTTCTCGGAAAAGTCGCTTTATGGCACCGGCAGGATCGAGGCGGCCATCGACAGCCTGCGCGACAAGGGTCTGATCTACCGGGGCGTGCTGGAGCCGCCGAAGGGCAAGAAGCCCGAGGATTGGGAGCCGCGCGAGCAGACCCTGTTCAAGTCCACCGCCCATGGCGACGACGTGGACCGGCCGATCATGAAATCGGACGGCAGCTGGACCTATTTCGCGCCGGACATCGCCTATCACTACGACAAGGTCACGCGCGGCTATGATCTGCTGATCGACATTTTCGGTGCGGACCATGGCGGCTATGTCAAGCGGATGAAGGCGGCGGTCTCGGCGCTGTCGGACGGCAAGACGCCGCTCGACATCAAGCTGATCCAGTTGGTCAAGCTGTTCAAGAACGGCGAGCCGTTCAAGATGTCGAAGCGGGCAGGGACCTTCGTGACCCTGCGCGACGTGGTGGACATGGTGGGCGCGGACGTGGCCCGCTTCCACATGCTCACGCGCAAGAACGACGCGCCGCTGGATTTCGACTTCGACAAGGTGGTCGAGCAGTCGAAGGAAAACCCGGTGTTCTACGTGCAATACGCCCACGCCCGGATCTGCTCGGTGCTGCGCAAGGCGGCGGAGCAGGGCATCGACGTCTCCGACGCGGCGCTGGCGCAGGCTGACCTGACGGCGATGACCCATGCCAGCGAGCTGGAACTGGCCCGCAAGCTGGCGGAATTCCCGCGCCTGATCGAGATCGCGGCGAAGGGCAACGAGCCGCATCGCGTGGCAACCTACCTCAGCGAAGTGGCCTCCGACCTGCATGGCCTGTGGAACCGGGGCAACGACGAGCCGCAGCTGCGCTTCCTGCAGGACGATCCTGCAACATCGCAGGCGAAGATCGCGCTGGCCCGCGCCACGGCGGTTGTCATTTCGTCCGGCTTGGGTATCTTGGGCGTGACTCCGGTCGAGGAAATGCGCTGACCTACAAGGCGCGGCCTCAGCCGGTTTGACTTCGAGCAGACGATCCGGGGGACAGGCATTCCCCGGACGAGATGAGGCAACATGGCTGATTACACCTATCAAGGAGCCGCAGACGCGGCTCCGACTTCGCGCAGTGCAGGCTCCATGGCCAACATTGCCGGGGCCGTCGTGTCGCTTGCGCTGGTCGCGGGCGTGGGTGTCTGGGGCTACAAGACGATTGCGCGGGACGTCTCCGGCATTCCCGTGGTCAAGGCGACCACCTCCCCGATGCGCATCGCGCCCGACAATCCCGGCGGCGAACTGGCGGACAACCAGGGTCTGGCGGTGAACGAGGTCGCGGGAACCGGCAAGGCCGAAGGCCCGGCGGAGCGGCTGGTTCTGGCGCCGCGCCCGGCGGGGCTGTCCGAAGAGGACGTGGCGCAGGGATTGCTCACCGCGGTGACCCCGCATCCCGAAGCGCCGCGCCCGGTGGCCGTGCAGCCGGCGCCGGACCTCTCCGCACCGGAGCCGGCGCCCGCCCTGACCCAGCCGGTCGAGACCGATCCGGTTGCGGCACTGGCCGCTGAGCTGGCTGCCGGAGCAGAACCCCTGAGCGCGCTTGCGCCGGGCGAGGACGTGCCGGTGCAGGCGGAGATCGTCCCCGAGGAGCCGCTCGAAGACGTGACCATGGCCGAACCGGATCTGCCGAAGCCTGGCCCGGGGCTGGCCCGGTCGTTGCGTCCGAAACTGCGTCCGTCCGAGATGCAGACCGCCTCCCTGAGCGCAGTGGCGCCCGAGGCCATCGCCGCGGCGGTTGCGGCGGCGGAGACCCAGGAACTCGACCCGGCCGCTCTGCCCGTGGGCACGCGGCTGGTCCAGATCGGTGCCTTCGACAGCGAGGACGCCGCGCGGTCCGAATGGAAGCGGCTGGAAGTGCGTTTTGGCGAGTATCTCGACGGCAAGGACCGGGTTATCCAGAAGGCCAGTTCCGGCGGGCGGACGTTCTACCGCCTGCGCGCGCATGGCTTCGAGGACCTGTCCGACGCCCGCCGCTTCTGCGCGGCCTTCGTGGCGCAGAACGTCGACTGCATCCCGCTGGTGACCAAGTGAAACCCTTCGGTGCGGCGATCTTCGGCTGTGCCGGGGAACGGTTGACGACGGAAGAGAAGCGGTTCTTCGCGGAGGCGAACCCCTTCGGGTTCATCCTCTTTGCCCGCAATGTCGCGACGGCGGAGCAACTGCGAGCGCTGACGTCCGAGCTGCGGGAGAGCGTCGGCTGGAAGGCGCCGGTGTTCATCGACCAGGAAGGCGGCCGGGTGCAGCGTCTGCGCTCGCCTGTGGCCCGCGACTGGCTGCCGCCGCTGGACGATGTGAGGCGGTTCGGCACTGATGCCGCCGCAGCCATGGCCCTGCGCTACCGCATCATCTGCGCCGAACTGCTGGCGCTTGGAATCGACGGCAACTGTTCGCCCGCGCTCGACGTGGCGCGACCCGAGACCCATGCCGTGCTGCGCAACCGCCTGCTGGGCGATACGGTGGAGCAGGTCACAGAGCTTGGCCGCGTGATCGCGCAGGCACATCTGGACAGCGGTGTGCTGCCGGTCATCAAGCATATGCCGGGCCATGGCCTCGGCACGCTCGACAGCCATCTGGAACTGCCGAGGGTCGGGGCTGGGCGCGACGAGCTGGACCGCGTCGATTTCGCCGCCTTCAAAGCACTCAATGACCTGCCGCTTGGCATGACCTGCCACCTCGTCTTCGAACAGATCGACCCGCGCCCCTCGACCATCTCCCCGGTGATGATCGAGCTCATTCGCAGCGACATCGGCTTCGAAGGGTTCCTGATGACCGACGACATCAGCATGGAGGCGCTGGACGGCACCGTGGCGGAACGCGGCGCGGCGGCGCTGGCGGCGGGCTGCGATGCGGTGCTGCATTGCAACGGCGATTTCTCCGAAATGACGGCGCTGATGGACCGCATCGGGACGATGCCGCAGGGCGCGATGGACCGCGCGGCGCGGGCGCTGGACGCGCGGAAAGCCCCGGCACCGGTTGACATCGACACACTGGTTGCGGAGTTTGAGGCTTTGAGCCAAAAGCACGCCTGATGAGCGACGATCCAGACCTGTTCACCGAGCCCCAGACCGTGGAGGCCCGCCTCGCGGCGGAGGCTCTGGTCGTGGACGTGGACGGGTTCGAGGGGCCGCTGGACCTGCTTTTGAACATGGCCCGGGTTCAGAAGGTGGACCTGCGCAAGATCAGCGTGCTGGCGCTGGCAAAGCAATACCTGGCCTTTGTCGAGAAGGCCAAGGAACTGCGGATCGAACTTGCCGCCGACTATCTGGTCATGGCCGCCTGGCTCGCCTTCCTGAAATCGCGGCTTCTCCTGCCGCCGGACCCGACCGAGGACGGCCCCTCCGGAGAGGACCTCGCCGCGCATCTGGCCTTCCAGCTCGAACGCCTGCAAGCCATGCGCGAGGCGGCGGCACGGCTGATGGCGCGGGACCAGTTGGGCAAGGATTTCTTTGCGCGCGGTCTGCCGGAAGAGATGCAGCGTGTGCGCAAGGTGACCTATACCGCCACGCTCATCGACCTGATGAAAGGCTACGCCCGCATCCGCACCCGCGACGAATTCCGTCCCTTCGTCATGGACCGCGACAATGTCTATACCATGGAGCAGGCGCTGGAGCGGCTGCGCGGGATGATCGGCTATGCGGGCCAGTGGACCGATATCCAGAGCTGGCTGCCGGAGGGCTGGGACGGCGATCCGGTGCGCTGGCGTTCGGCCACGGCGGCGACCTTTGCCGCCTCGCTGCAGCTGGTCAAGGAAGGCCATCTCGAACTGAAACAGTCGGATCTGTTCGCGCCGATCCAGATGCGCAAGCGGGAGACGCCGCGTGAGTGACGAGTTGACCCCCGAGGCGGAGCGCAAGGCCCCGCGCGACAGCCTGTTCGATGCGCCGCCCATGGGCGAACAGGAGCGCATGGTCGAGGCCATCCTGTTTGCCAGCGCCGAGCCGGTGACGGTGAAGGAGTTGTCCGACCGATTGCCGCACGGCTGCGATCCGGCGGAGGCTTTGGTCCACCTGCGCAAGCGCTACGAAGGGCGCGGCGTGCATGTGGTCCGGGTCGGCGACGCCTGGGCGATCCGGACCGCCGGCGACCTCGGCTTCCTGATGCAGCGCGAGACGGTGGAGCAGCGCAAACTCAGCCGCGCCGCCATCGAAACGCTGGCGATCATCGCCTACCACCAGCCCTGCACCCGCGCGGAGATCGAGGAGATCCGCGGCGTGGCGGTCTCGCGGGGGACCATCGACCAGCTGCTGGAGATGGAGTGGATCCGGTTTGGGCGGCGGCGGATGACGCCGGGGCGGCCGGTGACCTTCGTGGTGACGCAGGGCTTTCTCGACCACTTCGGCCTCGAATCCGCCCGCGACCTGCCGGGTCTCGCGGAACTCCGCGCCGCGGGCCTGCTGGAAAGCCGCCCGTTGCCGGGCGGCGCACCGCGGATGGGCGAGGGCGATCTCGACGCGGAAGAGGAAACCGACGAGGGCCAGAGCGAGCTGTTCGAGGACTGATCCGGAGTTCCGGACGTTTTCCTGTCCCCAGGGGCTTCGCCCGTCCCTCGCTGAAAACCGTCCACAGGACGGTTTTCCGGGCGCTCGGGACCCCCAACCCTCCCCAAGGGAGAGGGCGCGGCGCTATTCCGTGGGCGACGCGAAATGCTTGGACAGTTTCAGCCCCTGGCCCTGGTAGTTCGACGCGATCCCCGCGCCGTAAAGCTGCGTCGGGACCTGGGACATGCGCTCGTAGACCAGCCGCCCGACGATCTGGCCGTGTTCGAGCACGAAGGGCGCCTCGTGACAGCGCACTTCCAGCACGCCTCGGGCACCCGTGCCGCCTGCATGTTCATGCCCGAAGCCGGGGTCGAAGAAACCCGCGTAATGCACGCGAAATTCACCGACCATGGCGAGATAGGGCGCCATTTCAGCAGCATAGCCCGGGGGGATGTGCACCGCCTCTCGGCTGACGAGGATGTAGAAGGCCCCCGGGTCCAGCACCAGTTGCCCGTCTTTCGTGTGCAGCGGGTCCCAGAATTCCGCCGGGTCGTAATACCCGATGCGATCGAGGTCGATCACCCCGGTGTGCGGCTTGGCGCGGTAGCCGACCAGCGTGCCGCCCTCCGGTTGCAGATCGACCGAGAAGCCAAGACCCTCGCCGATCACCGCAGGACCGCCGGACACCAGCGTTTCGGCCGTGTGCAGATCGCGCAATTCGCCGTCGGTCAGCACCGCGCGGCCATCGCGGAAGCGGATCTGGTTCAGGCGCATCCCGGGGCGGACCAGCACGGAAAACGACCGGGGGCAGATCTCCGCGTAGAGCGGCCCGGAATAGCCCGGCGCGATGCGGTCGAACTCGGTGCCCCCGTCGGTGATCACCCGGGTCAGCAGGTCGAGCCGCCCGGTGCTGCTCTTGGCGTTGGCAATCGCCTGGATGTCATCGGGCAGGGCGAGCCGCTCCATCAGCGGCACCACGTAGACGCAACCCTTTTCCAGCACCGCGCCGTTGGTCAGGTCAATCCGGTGCATCTCGAAATCGTCGATGCGGGCGGCGACGGAGCGGCCCTGACCGGCGAGGAAGGATGCCCGCACCCGGTAAGCCACGCGGCCGAGACGCAGGTCCAGGCTGGCGGGCTGGACCTGGCCTTCGGTAAATTCGGCCTCGGCGCCGAGCGCGCCGCGCGCGATCAGTGCCTCGATCTGCTGGCTGGCCAGAACGCCTGTCATGCGGGATGCCTCTCTGCTTGCCTGACCGCTTCCTTAGCAAGGCTTGCCCGGCAATGGAAAGGCAGATGCGTGCCGAAGACACCCCCGGCACGCGGAAAAGCCATGATTTTCCACACTGGTGCGCGGTCAGACCACGGGTTCGGGCTCCGCGTCGAGCTCTTCCTCGACCCGACCGTTGTACTCGGCCTCCGCCTCCATCGCGTTCCAGCTGTCCTGGAGCACGGTAAAGATGCTGGTTATGTCGTCCATGTCCGAGACCTGATCGGCCAGCGTCTGTTGCGCGGGGGCCGGATCGGGCTGCGACGGCTGGTCCGGCAGGTCGCCGATGCGGTTCACACCCAGTTGCAGGCTCGCCTCGCCGTCCTGTTCCAGATAGTGCACCTCCAGCAGGTGATTGCCGGGTGAGAGGTCGACGGTGGTGTCCTGAACCTCTTCGAAGCCGACATCGGCGGTATCGAGCACCAGCGTCCCATCGACGTAGACCTGCGCCTGATCGTCGGCCATGAGGCTGAAGTGGTACACCCCGCCATCCGGACTTTCGAGCGTCTGACTGTAGGCGGCGGCGACGTTGTCCGTCGGCCCTCCATCCCAGAAACTGCCCGCTTCGCCAACGAAATCAAGCGCATCCTCGGTGCCGGTGGCGTCCGGGGTGGCGGTGAAATCGACCTGATCGAGCGAAGTGACACCCGCGCCGAGGGTGAAGAAGTCCACGGCGTAGGTACCGACCGGCGCATCGGGCACGCTCGGAGCGTTGTCCGGCTCGTCGGCATCGGAGCCCACCGGCGTCTCGTCCGGCACGGGCGTCTCGTCCACTGGCGGAACCGGACCGGGGGCCGGGCGGTCGCCGCTGTCGACCACCGGGTCAGTGGGGTCCACCGGAGTGGGCGCAACCGGCGCTCCGGCGTCATCCGTGTCGTCGCCGGTTGCCGGGTCCGGCGTCGGCGTCGGGTCGGGCTGGGGATCCGGGGTCGTATCCGGGTCCGGTTCGACGGGGTCGGGGATGACCGGATCGGGTACGACCGGGTCCGGAATGACCGGGTCGGGCGTGGTATCGGGCAGGTCGTCCAGCACATCGGCCTCGATCAGGCCGGCCTCGATCACCGCGTTGATCTCGTCGTAATTGGTGAAGACAGACGGGTGGATGGAATCCGGCAGCACGTCCGGCAGCGGCGCGGGCTCGCCGAAGGTCGCCTGGTAGGTCACCATCGCCGTGAGGTAGAACAGCGTCTCCGTCCCGTGCGGCGCGTCGTCCACATACAGATCGGTGGCCGGGATGTCGGAGAGCGTGGTGCTGAGCAGGTCCGCGAGGATCGAGCCGACCGGGACCAGCTGCACCTCGTCTTCCGGGAAGGCGTCATTGACCTGGTCGACGAGGTCCACGTACCAGTCGTGATACGGTCCGAGGATGTAATCGTAGTAGGAGTCGAGCGCCGCGTCGCTCGGTGGGATCGTGGAGGTGAACGGCGCAAGGTCCGCCATGCCTTCGTAGATCAGGATCTGCGCGGTCGGATGGCTGGCGTTCACGGTGCCGACGATGTCGATCACCGCGTCGAGCGGGCTGCGGACGTCGCCGACATAGTCGGTGTCCGGGCTGACATCCTGGATGAAGTTCGCCGGGGTGATCAGGACCGTGTTGATGTCGGCGGTGGCGAAGGTCTCGCCGGGATTGATGGACTGGTTCAGGCCACCGAATCCCCAGGCCGCGGGCGGGTTCGGATTGTCGGCGAAGTTGCGCAGGAAGCCATAGCCGCCGGAGCCCTCGTAGGTGTTGCCCTCGGAATCCGCGAGGTAATCCATCCAGAACGGCAGGCTGGTCCGTATGCCACCGCCGGAGAAGGCAATCAGCGAATTGCCGAACAGGTACTGTGAGACGACATCGGGCATCGTGCCGACACTCCTCGGAACAGGCGGGACGTAAACAGGCGGGCAGGGGCGCACGGATGGTCCGGGAACGGCCCGGACTCACCGCTGTCGCCCCCATGATCCGGTTGCCAAATTGTACTGCACTCGGCAAACTGGTCAACGGCCCGTTAAACGTCCGGTTGTCAGATCGGTAGAAACAGATCGTTTCCTAGCAGCGGTTTGGTTAAGGTTTGGTGAATGCCAAACCAGAATATCACAACTTCAAGGTGAGTGGCGTGAACTGGCAGCTTGGATAAGTGGTCGGGCTAGCAGGACTTGAACCTGCGACCTTCCGTCCCCCAGACGGACGCGCTACCAGGCTGCGCTATAGCCCGACTACGGTGTTTCGGCTTTTGCCCTGTCCCGATGGACCCCCTCGCGGGGCGCCTGGCCGAGTCAGGAGCGTGTCGAAACGCCTGAATGGGGAGTGTCTTACCCGTTTTCAGGGCAGGGGCAACCCCCGATCTGGAAAAACTTCTCCGCCCCTGTCAGTTCCCCGATCCGGTGCGCGTGGCGATGGCTTCGAGACGCGGAATGAGCGCGGCAATGGCCGCGATCTGTGCCTCCGACAGTGTGCCGAGCGCATCGAGGCGGCTGAGCGGGCCGGGAAGGGCGGCGGCTGGCCGGACGTCGGGGACGTCGGGAATGGCCGGGGTCTCGAAATCCGGCAGGTCGAGCGGGCGGCTGCTGACATGCTCCGGCAGGGGCATGGTCAGATCCGCGTCGTCTTCGGCGTCCGAGGCGGCCGCTTGTGGAGGCGTGTCGACTTCGGCGGCCTCCGGGGTGGCGTCGGACTCCGGGTCTGTTTCCGGCATGGCATCGGCCCCGAGATCCGGCTCAGGCTCAGGCGCCTGCTCAGGCTCAGGGGCGGGCATCGGGGCCGTGCTGAACACGGGATTCGCCGGTTCCAGCTCCGCCGAGACGTCAGCGGTTTCCGGCGCGTCTTCGGGCAGCACGGCATCCTTGGAAGCCGTGTCCGCTGGTTCTGCCTCCACGGCGCGTTCTTGGTCGTCCGTGGCCGCTTCAGGTTCCGGGTCCATGGGGGGCATGGGGGCGGTGCGGAACACTTTGGCCGGTGCGTCCGGTTCGGGCTCCGGTTCCGGTGCATCCGGCGACTCGGCGACAGGTTGCTCTTCTTCGTTCGCAAGCGCCTCAGGCTCCGGCGTCACCGGGGCAGGGGCCATCTGCGGTACTGGTTCCACGTCCTGCGTGTCCTCGGCCTCGGCACGGAACTCGTCCTCCGACGCCCGGGCCGTCACGGCGTCCGCGACAGGATCACTCTCCGGCAGGTCAGCCGAAGCGGCTTCCGCCGCCGGGGCCTCTTCCGGTTCTTCCGAGGTCGCGGCCGCCGGCATGGGGTCTGCGACGGCATCCGGAGTCTCCGGCGCGTCCTCCATGGGTGCAACCGGCTCCGGTGAGGCAGGCGCCTCCGGCGCCGGCTCGGGCGCGATCGCCTTTTCTTCCTCCGGTTCCGGGACAGTCCCCTCGGCAGCCTCTTCCGGCACCGGCTCGGTCCGGGAGGCGCTGGCGGCGAACAGGTCGGCGGTCTTGTCGCGGTTGAACGCGACGACGGTATCGGGCGCGGGTTCCGACTCGACCTCGATGTACGGCGCGTCCTCGATCAGGGCGTAGTCGTCATCGGCCCCTTCCGCGCGCAGCTCCGACAGCGATGCAACGTGGCGAACCCCTTGTTCCCGCAAGATTTTCTGCACACCTTTGATGGTCATCCCATCGTCGTGCAGCAGCTTCTTGATGCCGCCAAGCAACTCCATGTCCGCGGGCCGGTAATACCGCCTGCCACCGGCACGCTTGACCGGCTTCACCTGGGTGAACTTGCTTTCCCAAAAGCGCAGGACGTGGGCCGGCGTCTCCAGCCAATCCGCCACTTCCGAGATGGTCCGGAAGGCGTCGCGGGATTTCGCCATGCCTCAGTCCTCAGCCCTTGTTGCCCGCGGCAACCTGCTCTTTCATGAGGTGTGATGGCCGGAAGGTCAGCACGCGGCGGGGCTGGATCGGCACCTCTTCGCCGGTTTTCGGATTGCGCCCGACGCGGGCGGCCTTTTCCCGCACCGAGAAGGTCCCGAAGGAGGAAATCTTCACCTGCTCGCCCGCCACCAGCGCGTCGGACATCATCTGCAGGACAGCCTCCACCAGTTCCGAACTCTCGTTGCGCGAGAGCCCGACTTCCTGAAACACCGCTTCACTCAGATCCATCCGGGTCAGCGTCTTGTCACCCATCATCGTCCCTCCCGAGGTTTGGGGCAGGATGCGGCAGGACAAATCACAAGTCAATATCAACGACTTGCATTAACACTTTCAAACGGTTGGAACGCTTATTACCAGCGCAGAACCACCGCGCCCCAGGCCAGTCCGCCGCCGATGGCCTCGGTGACAAGCACATCCCCTTCGCGAATCTGGCCGCGCTGCTTGCCGACGGACAGGGCGAGGGGAATCGATGCGGCGGAGGTATTGCCGTGGTCCTGCACCGTGACGATGACCTGCTCCATCGGCAGGTCCAGCTTCTTCGCCGTGCCCTTGATGATGCGGATGTTGGCCTGATGCGGCACCACCCAGTCGATATCGGCGGAAGTCATGCCGATCTTGTCCAGCGCCGTCGTTGCGGTGGCGGCCAGCTTCTCGACCGCGTGGCGGAACACTTCCTTGCCTTCCATGCGCAGGAAGCCGGTGGACTGCGTCGACACGCCGCCGTCCACATAAAGAAGGTCGCGGTAACGCCCGTCGCTGTTGAGATCGGTCGAGAGGATGCCGCGGTCGGCGTTGTTGCCGCTGCCGTTGCGCGCCTCCAGCACCACCGCCCCGGCGCCGTCGCCGAACAGCACGCAGGTGCTGCGGTCCGTCCAGTCCATGATCCGGCTGAAGGTCTCCGCCCCGATCACCAGAACGCGTTTCGCCTGACCGGAGACGATCAGGGCGTTGGCATTGGTCAGCGCATAGATGAACCCGGCACAGACCGCCTGCACGTCGAAGGCAAAGCCGCGCGTCATGCCGAGTTGCGCCTGCACCATGGTGGCGGCGGAGGGAAAGGTCAGGTCGGCAGTGGAAGTGGCGAGCACGATGGCGTCGATGTCGTCCGGTTCCAGCCCGGCATCGGCCAGCGCATTCCGCGCGGCGCGGCAGGCGAGATCGGAGGTGGTCTGCCCTTCGGCGGCGAAATGGCGGCGCTCGATCCCGGAGCGTGCGCGAATCCATTCGTCGGTGGTGTCCAGTGTCTTTTCGAACTCGGCGTTCTCGACGATGCGTTCCGGCAGGTAATGCCCTGCGCCAATGACGACGGCTCGGGTGGTCATGATACTTTGCTGTCCTTTTGTCCGTCACCGTCTTCGCCTGCATCCTGCGCAAGCTTGGCGGCAGAGGCAACCCGGGCGGCCAGACGTCCGCCAAAGCCGCTGTCGGCCAGTTCGAAGGCCAGTTTGACCGCTGCCGAGACGCCGGTGGCATCGGCGCCGCCGTGGGATTTCACCACGGTGCCATTGAGTCCGAGGAAGACGCCGCCGTTGACCCGGCGCGGGTCGATGCGCTTTTTCAGGCGGCGGAGCGAGGTCAGCGCAAGAAGCGAGGCAAGGCGGGAGAGCGGCGAGTAGGCGAAGGCCTCGCGCAGCAGCTCGCCGATCAGGCTCGCGGTACCCTCGCCGGTCTTCAGCGCCACATTGCCGGTGAAGCCATCGGTGACGATCACGTCGCAGCGGTTGCCGGGGATGTCGCCGCCCTCGACGAATCCGACGAACTCGAAGCCGCCGGCCTCGGCGTGGCGGCCAATCAGCTCATAGGCTTCCTTGAGTTCGGCGCGGCCCTTGTGCTCCTCGGTGCCGACGTTCAGCAAACCGATCCGCGGGGTCTTCAGGTCGAGACCGTTGCGGGCGTAGGATGCGCCCATATGCGCATATTGCAGCAGGTCGCGGGCGTCGGCGCGCACATCGGCGCCGACGTCGAGCATCACGTTGAACCCCTGGGGATTGCGCGAGGGCCACAGAATCGCGATGGCCGGGCGATCGACACCCGGCAGCTTGCGCAGACGCACCATCGACAGCGCCATGAGCGCCCCGGTGTTGCCACAGGAGACGGCGACCTCGGCTTCCTTGTCGCGCACGGCGTCGAGGGTCGACCACATGGAGGTCCCCTTGCCGTTGCGCATCACCTGGCTCGGCTTGTCGTGCATCGAGACCACGCCGGTGGCGTCCCGAATCTCGCAGCGCCCGGCAAGTACAGGGCGCTTGGCGACAAGCGCATCGAGCTCGGCTTTCGGGCCATGCAGGAGGAAGTGCAGCCGGGGGTTCTTTTCCGCAGAATGCGAAATGCCGGCAACCACGGTTGCCGGCCCGCTGTCTCCGCCCATGGCGTCGACCGAAATCACGACCCGATCAGACCCTGCCTGCGTGTGATCCTTGAGGGAGCTCATGAGCAGAGGGCCTGAGTCGTTTCGGAATTATGCCGCGTCTTCGTCCAGTTCGATGTCGTCCGCCATGGCAACGACTTCGCGTTCTGCATAGTGGCCGCAGGACGGGCAGACGTGGTGCGGGCGCTTCAGTTCCCCGCAGTTGTCGCACTCGTTCGGATTCGCAGCGGTCAGGGAATCGTGGGCGCGGCGCTGGTTGCGGCGCGATTTCGACACCTTGTTCTGTTGGACTGCCATGTCTCAACCTCTATCTTGGGTAGCGGGGCAGACGCGCTGCCCGGTGATTTGCATTCGTGTCCGGCCTCTTAAAGCGAAGACGCGGGCGGGCACAAGGATCATTTCTCGTGAAGGCGCGAAAATACGCATCGGCGGCGAAAGAGCAAGCCGATTCGGTGCGGTGCAGCGGGATTATTCCCCCTTGTCCTGCAATTTGTCTCGCAGAGCGGCAAGACCGGCGAAGGGCTTGAGGTCCGCATCGCGCAGCGGCTCGGTGCCATCCTCGGCAAAGACCGCCTCGTCCAGCGCCGCCCCGTCGGCGCGCGGATAGCTCGGAAGCGCCAGCGACAGGGCCTCGATCATCACCGCCTCGAGGTCGATGACATCGCCCAGCGGCTCAAGGCTGTCGTCCTCGGGCATCTCAGTCTCCGCCCCGGCCACCTCGGGCGTGCCAAGATGCTCCTCGGGTACGAAGCGGCGCAGCACGGTGGTGTCGATGCGGGTCGTCACCGGCTCCAGCGTCACGATGCAGGATTGCACCGCCGTCGCGCCCAGCGTGGCCTTGAGTTCCCAGCCGCTTTTTCCACGCGGGGCAAGGCTGCCCTCGAAGCGCAGCTTGCGCAGCGCCTCGGCGCCGAGTTCCCCGGCAATCGCCTCGCGGGAGGCCGCGCCCGGTTCGATCAGGAACGCGGTTTCCCGGCGCTGGGGCAGGTCTGCGACACGCAGGCGATGGCTCTGGGAGGCGGAATTGGTCATAAGGTCGGGATTTCCTTGGCTTGAATGCAGAGGCGTCCTTCTGTAATCGGAATTAAGAGGCCGGAAGGGCCAAGGCAAGGGGTGTGGGATGCGACGCAGGTTTCCGGGAGTGACAGGGACACGGGCAAGGACCGTAATGGCGGTGCTGGCATTCGTGGCAATGGCGGCCTGTTCGGCGCAATACCGCAGCCATGGCTTTGTCCCGCCGGAGGACGAGTTGCAGCAGATCGTGCCGGGTGTCGACACCCGCGCCTCCGTCGAGGACCTGATCGGCCTGCCGACTACCTCCGGCGTGCAGAAGGACTCGGGCTACTATTACATCCAGAGCGAAGTGAAACACTTCGCCTGGAAACGCCCCGAAGTGGTGGACCGGACGATCCTGGAAATTTCCTTCGACCAGGCCGGCGTGGTGACCAACATCACCACATACGGGCTGGAGGACGGCCGGGTCGTGCCGCTGCAGCGGCGGATCACGCGCACCTCGGACGGCGACATCAGCTTCGTGCGCAAGCTGTTCGGCAACATCGGCGCGCTGAACCTCGGCGATCTCGGGGGCAGCTGATCCCGTCATCTTGACGACACAGAAATTTGGCACCTCCATGGACGGCGGCACGAGACCCGTGCCGCAAGCGCCGGAGGACGGGATGATCGAGCTGAGCAGGGGCCGCTATCGCGCACGGCTGGCGCAGGGCGCGGATGACCTCGCCGCGGCGCAGAAGTTGCGTGGTCTGGCATTCCATGGCACGCAGATCCCGGATGCCGACGCCTTCGACGCGCGCTGCGATCACATGCTGATCGAAGACACGCGGAGCGGCGCATTGGTCTGCTGCTTCCGCTTTCTGCCGCTGCCAAGCGGACGGGCGATCGGCAACAGCTACGCGGCGCAGTTCTATGAACTCTCCAGCCTCGAAGGGTTCGAGGGCCGCATGGTCGAAATGGGCCGCTTCTGCCTGCACCCGGACTGGACGGACCCTGACATCCTGCGCGTGGCCTGGGGGGCAATGACCGCCTACGTGGACGAGACCAGCGTGGAGATGCTGTTCGGCTGCACCTCCTTCGCCGGGACCGACGCGCGGGCCTATTACGACGCCTTCGCCGTGCTCAAGGCACGGCACCTGGGCCCGCGCCGCTGGCTGCCCCGGGTCAAGGCACCCGACGTCTTCCGCTTTGCCCAGAGGCTGCGGCGCAAGCCCGATGTGCGGGCGGCCATGGCGCGGATGCCGCCGCTCCTGCGCACTTACCTGATGATGGGCGGCTGGGTGTCCGACCACGCGGTGGTGGACGCGCAGATGAACACGCTGCACGTGTTTACCGGGGTGGAAATCGCGGCCATTCCGCCGGCGCGCAAGAAGCTGCTGCGGGCGGTGGCCGGGTGAAGAGGGGTTTCGACCTGCTTGCGCAGGTCGACCGGGGTGCCCTGCGGCCACGACGCGCCCTTCGGGCGCTGTTTTTGAGTATTTGTCAAAGAGAAGAAACAGGGGATCGGCGCATCGCGTTCATGGGGGATTGACCTTGGCAAGCGGCTTGCCTAGCTGGCGCCCATGGCTATCGCACCGCTTCTCCAACTCACCGACATCTCCCTGACCTTCGGCGGGGAGCCTGTCTTTCATGACCTTTCGCTCAATGTGCAACCCGGGGACCGGGTGGCGCTGGTGGGGCGCAACGGCTCGGGCAAATCCACGCTGATGAAAGTCATGGCGGGGATGGTGGAAGCCGACAGCGGCGCGCGGGTGGCGCTGACCGGGGTATCCGTGGGCTACATGGAGCAGGAGCCGGACCTGTCGGGATTCGAGACGCTGGGCGCGTTTGCAGCCTCCGGTCTGGAAGCGTCGGAGATGTACCGCGTCGAGCGGGCCTCCGAGGGACTGAAGTTCGATCCCGCGCGTCCGGTGGCCACCGCTTCGGGCGGCGAGCGGCGGCGGGCGGCGCTGGCCAAGCTGATGGCCGAAGAGCCGGAGCTGATGCTGCTGGACGAGCCGACCAACCATCTCGACATCGAGGCGATCCAGTGGCTGGAGGACGAGCTGAAGGCCACGCGCTCGGCCTTCGTGCTGATCTCCCACGACCGTCGGTTCCTGGAAGAGCTGACCCGCGCGACGCTGTGGATCGACCGCGGCGCGGTGCGGCGGCAGGAGCGCGGCTTTGCCGATTTCGAGGCCTGGCGCGACAAGACCTGGGAAGACGAGGACATGCAGCGCCACAAGCTCGATCGCAAGATCAAGGCGGAGGCGCGGTGGGCCGTCGAGGGCATCAGCGCCCGGCGCAAGCGCAACCAGGGCCGGGTGCGGCGGCTTCAGGACATGCGGGCCGACCGCGCCGGGCAGATCCGGCGGCAGGGGCAGGCGGCGATGGACCTCGCCTCGGGGCCGAAGTCCGGCAAGAAGGTGGTGGAGGCCAAGGGCGTCTCCCACGCCTTCGCTGACAAGCCGATCGTGAACAAGCTCGACCTGACGGTGCAGCGCGGCGACCGCGTGGCCTTCGTCGGACCGAACGGGGTGGGCAAGACCACGCTGCTGAAACTCCTGATGGGGGAAATTCAGCCGGATTCCGGGCAGATCGTGTTGGGTACGAACCTCGTTCCTGCCATTTTCGACCAGAATCGTGCACGATTGGACCTCGACGCCTCGCTCTGGGACAACATGACCACGGACCCGGACATGCGGGTTTCCGGCCAGTCCGATCAGGTCATGGTGCGCGGCGTGCCGAAGCATGTGGTCGGCTATCTCAAGGAATTCCTCTTCGACGAGCGGCAGGTCCGGGCACCGGTGCGGTCCCTGTCGGGGGGCGAGAAGGCGCGGCTGCTCCTGGCGAAGATCATGGCGCGGGAATCGAACCTGCTGGTGCTGGACGAACCGACCAACGATCTCGATGTCGAGACGCTGGACCTGCTGCAGGAGTTGCTGGACGACTATGACGGCACCGTGCTGCTGGTCAGCCACGACCGGGATTTCCTCGACCGCGTCGCCACGACGACCATCGCCATGGAGGGCGGCGGCAAGGTCGTGGTCTATGCGGGCGGCTGGAGCGATTACCAGGCGCAAAAGCGCGAAAGCGAGGCGCCGGAGGTAAAATCAAAACCGGTGAAGGACGAGCCGAAGGTCAAGCCGCAGGAAAAACCGGCGCAGAAATCCGGCCTCAGCTATACCGAAAAGCACCGGCTGGAGGCCTTGCCCGCGCAGATCGACCGGCTGACCGCCGAGATTGCCAAGCTTGAGGAATTCATGGCCGACCCGGAGTTGTTCACCAAGCAACCACTGAAATTCAAGAAGGCGACCGAGGCACTGGTGGAGCGGCAGGAGGCCCTCGCGAAGGCCGAGGAGGACTGGCTCGACCTGATGGAGCGCGACGAGGGTTAGGGTGAGGGTTGCGGTCCTCGCAGCCCCAGCATCTTGGACAAGGCCGTCAGTTCCAGCACCGTCATCAGGATGCGCACGATGTGGTGCAGGCTGACAAAGGTGGGATTGGCGGCGAGGCTGAGCGCGACCAGCGACATCTCCGTCACACCGCCCGGCGCGTAGCTGACGAAGAGATGCAGGAACGGCAGCTCCGTGGCGTAGTGCAGAGCCGTGGCAAAGCCCGCGCCGAGCGCCAGCATGTAAAGCACCGAAAGCAGCGACAGCCCGGCGCAGTTGCGCAGCAGGCGGGCGCTCATGCCGTTGAACCGCAGCCCGAGGCTGACACCGATCACCACCTGTGCGGTGCAAATCATCCAGAACGGCACATGCACGTCTAGCAACCCGGAGACGGTGAGCGAGGCGGCGAGCAGGATCGGTCCGGTCAGCTGACCGGCGGGCAGGTGAATCACCGAGGCGATGCCGAGACCGGCAAGGCCGGTGGCGACGATCAGCGCCAGTTCGCCCCAGCCCAGCGGGGTTCCCGTGGCGGCACCAAGGCTGAGCCCTGCGGCGCTGCCAACCGGATGCCCGAACCAGAGAGACAGGCCAAGCGGCAGCAGCGTGATGACGAAGATGATGCGCAGGAACTGCTGCGCGGTCAGAACGGTGATGTTGGCGCCGGAGTTCTCGCCCAGAAGGATGCTCTCCATCAGCCCGCCGGGGGTGCCGGAATAGAAGGCCGTGGCGCGGTCATAGCCGCCGATGCGGCGGAAGATCAGCGTGTTGCCGCCATGCGCGAGCACCACGAAAACCGCCAGCATGGAGAGCGTCAGCACGAGATCCCCGGCCAGCGACAGGAAGGAGGCCTCGAGTTGCGAGCCGATCATCACGCCGATCATGGCGATGAAGCCGGTGCGGAATTTCATCGGGAACTTGTAGGAGGTGAGGAAGGCGGGCTTGATCAGCAGGACAAGACTGCCGGCGGTCAGCAGGCTGCCGAGCATCCACGGCATCGGCAGATGCGCCAGCGAGGCCAGCCAGCCGCCGCCGGCGCCATAGATCAGCAGGAGAGTCGTGAGGAGGACGGTGCGCGGGGCACCTTCGAAGAAATGCATGCTGTCGTCATACTGCTGCTCTCGGCACAGATCAATCCTGCACAGAGCGTCGCAGGTCCCGGCGACGCGGTCACGCCTTGCGGGCAGCCATCACCCAGACGAGGAAAAGGCCGAGCGAGACGAGGGCGTTCCAGCCTGCCATGGAGATGCCGAACATCTCCCACGGGATCTCGTCGCAGCGCACCAGCGGCGCGGCCTGGATCTGCGCCAGCAGCTCTTCCGGCGTCAGCCCGGCGATGGAGGACGAGGTGCAGGTGGTCGGCCCTTCCCACCACTTCTGCTCGACGCCCGCGTGATACATGCCGATCACCGAGGAACTCATCGCCCCGAGCGCGCCGAGCAGCACCAGCGGCAGCTTCGGCCGCCAGACCAGCGCCAGGACCCCGGCCCCGATGGCGAGGATATGGCCGTACCGCTGGAAATAGCAGAGTTTGCAGGGCGGCATCGCGCCGATGTACTGGAAGCCCAGCGCCCCCAGCATGAGGGCGGCGGAGCCTCCGGCGGCAATGGCGATCAACAGTTTGCGGCTCATAGGTACCTCACCAGGTAGAAGCCCCCGACCAAGACCACGACAAAGCCGATGAAGACAAGCCCCAGGTAGCGTTCGATGAAATCACGAATGGGTGCGCCGAACGTGCGCAGCAGCGCGGCGATGATGAAGAAGCGCAGCGCCCGGGCGATGATCGAGGTGACGAGGAAGGTCATCAGCGGCATGGCGGTCCAGCCCGACATGATGGTGATGACCTTGTAGGGAAAGGGCGTGATGCCCGCGATCAGCACCGCCCAGAAGCCGACGCCGTTGAAGCGGGCGTTGAAGGCGGCCATGGCGTCACCCTTGCCCATGGCCTCCAGCAACGGTTGGCCGATGGCCTCGAAGAAGAAATAACCGATGGCGTAGCCGAGCAACCCGCCGAGCACGGAGAACAGCGTCGCCGTCGCGGCATAAAGCCAGGCCCGGCGCGGCGCGGCGAGGATCATCGGGATCAGGATGATGTCCGGCGGGATCGGAAAGACCGACGATTCGATGAAGGCGACGAAGGCGAGAAACCACAGGGCCTTGGGGTGTCTGGCCCGGGACATGGTCCAATCGTAGAGTCCGCGCAGCATGGGCGATCCTTTTCCGGCTGCGCGTCTCAAACCACGCGGGGCAGGGCGGTGCAATCCCCCTTTACGCCGCGCCGGAGGAAGGCTAAACCCCCGCCAGTGCCCAAGTGGCGGAATGGTAGACGCAGGGGATTCAAAATCCCCCGGCCTAACGGTCATGTCGGTTCGAGTCCGACCTTGGGTACCAGCGCAAACGTGTCGAAACCGAATATTCCCCCGAAAATCGCTGAAAACCGACGACCGCGCATCGCGGGGTTGCCTTGCCTCCGGGCGCCGGGGCAGGTGCATTCCCTACGGATGACGCACGGAGTCCCCATGGCGGGTACACGCTTTTTTAACGGATTGCGCGCCCGGGACGCGGGGCGCGGCGAGAGCGGCGCAGTCTACGACAAATGTGGCAAAAACAGGGCGCGATCCCGGAGTTGATTCGGACAAACTGCCTCTGACCGTGTCGTGTCCGGTGAACAATCGCCACACGCGGGTGGCATTGGTTCCGGCTGTCTGACGGAATTTGACACAATCGGGCGGCAGAACGGCGGCGCCAGCCGTCTTGGTGCGCCGGAGGGGACTGTTCCCATCCGGGCGACAATCGCACCAGCCAAAGGCAAGGCCCACAGGGGCCAGCGCCCGATTTCCGCCGCTTTTTAGCGGTCTCGCTGCGAAATTCCCTGCATAAGACGGAAACAATATGCGCACAAATCGCCGAAAATTCGTGGCGAACTTGGTCACAATTGAAACCCTGGTCGGGGCGACGGGGAACGCGGCACCAAATTTGTCCTTTGTGCGACACCGGGCCGGGCGTATTAATATCTTCAAGCCCACTGGGGGGTGATTGAAAGTTGGCCACGGGGGCGGCCGCTGATCTGATGTGCATCCGATTGGATGCGAGGTGAAGCGAGGGCATTTCTGCCCGTGCTGCTTTGGGATGATGCGCCCGCGCGATTGCCGCGCCGGGTCGGGCAGAAGTCCGGACACTTCGCAACAAATCGCATGCCCAACGGGTAACGATGGAAACCGGCAGTGCGCTGCGCATTGTCGCTGCTGCTGCAATCCGGGTTCTGCCCCGGGGAAGGATCTGAGGGTCGTAACATGGCAAATCTGTTTTTGAACTGGGGCGATCTGGGTCCCTATGGCACAACGCTCTTTGACGGCACGCCGGTTTCGGTCGACACCGGCGGCGTGTCCGTGGACATCGCGTTCAATGCCGAGGACGCCTATGCGACGGCCTTCACCTTCGACCAGGAGGGCTATATCGGCGCCAGCCGCTACCTGAACCCCAATTCCTTCCTGAAGCTCTACGACGACTCCAACGACGACAGCGACCCCTCGACCTCGAACGTCGTGCTGACCTTCACCGGCGACGGCGAGACCTACACCGACCAGGTGCAGGGCGTGACCTTCAAGATCAACGACATCGACTTCTCGGCCTTGAATGGCGATCTTGACAACACCGATGGCGGCGGCTTCCAGGACATCGTGACGGTCAATGCCTATGACATCGACGGCAACCCCGTCGCCGTGAACCTCGTGCCGGTCGGCACCGTCTCGGAAACCGGGCAGACCCTGACCGGCACCACCGAAGGCGACTTCGTGAACCCGAGCGGCTCCGTCTTCGTGCAGATCTCCTCCCCGGTGCACCGCATCGAGATCCTCTACGGAAATGGCGGCGTGGCGCAGCAGGCCGTGACCATCTCCGATGTGCACTTCAGCACCGTCGACATTGTCGACGGCGGCAATGGTGCGCCGGTGGCCGTGGACGACCTGGGCAGCACCGCGCTCGACACCGCGGTGACGATCGACGTGCAGGGCAACGATTCCGATCCGGATGGCGATCCGCTGACCACCACCGCGGCGTCCAGCCCGGCCAATGGCTCGGTCGTGGTCAATGGTGACGGCACCATCACCTATACCCCGAACAGCGGCTTCTCCGGCACCGACAGCTTCGATTACACCGTGACCGACGGCAACGGCGGCACCGACAGCGCCACCGTGACGGTCAACGTGGGCGGCGGCGGTGGCGGCAGCGGCAATGGTGCGCCAATGGCCCAGAACGACTCCGAGGCCACCCTCGTCGACACGCCGATCACCATCTTCGTGCAGAGCAACGATAGCGACCCGGACGGCGATCCGCTGGCCACCACCGGGGCCACCACGCCGGCCAACGGTTCGGTCGTGGTGAACGGCGACGGCTCGATCACCTATACGCCCAACGCGGGCTTCATGGGCACCGACAGCTTCGACTACACCATCTCCGACGGCAACGGCGGTTTCGACACCGCCACCGTGACCGTTGTGGTCGATGACGGCTCCAACACGCCGCCTGTCGCCTTCGACGACACCGAGACCACCACCGTGGCCACGCCGGTGACGCTCGATCCGACGCTGAACGACCTCGACGCCGAGGACCCGACCTCCGCGCTCACCGTGCTCTCCGTCGGCACCCCTGCCAACGGCACCGCCGTGCTGAACGGCAACGGCACCGTGACCTACACGCCGAACCCGGGCTTCACCGGCACCGACAGCTTCACCTACGAACTGCGCGACACCGGCGGTCTCGGCGACCAGGGCACCGTCACCGTCACGGTCAATCCGCCGGCGAACACCGCGCCGGACGCCATCGACGACAGCGCCAGCACCTATATCGACGCGCCGGTGGTGATCGACGTGCTCGGCAACGACACCGATCCCGAGAGCGACCCGCTGACCACCACCACGGCCACCACTCCGGCCAACGGCGCTGTGGCGGTCAATCCCGATGGCACCATCACCTATACGCCAAATGCGGGCTTCACCGGCACCGACAGCTTCGATTACACCATCACGGACGGCAATGGCGGCACCGATACGGCCACCGTCACCGTCACCGTCGATCCGGCGCTGAACAGCGATCCGGACGCCGTGGACGACAGTGTGACAACGCCGCTCGACACCGCGGTGACCATCGACGTGCTCGGCAATGACACCGATCCGGAAAGCGATCCGCTGTCCACCACCTCCGCCACCACGCCGACAAGCGGCGCGGTTGTGGTGAACGGCGACGGCACCGTGACCTACACGCCGAACGCGGGCTTTACCGGCACCGATACCTTTGACTACACGATTTCCGACGGCAACGGCGGCACCGATACGGCTACCGTCACGGTCTCGGTCGGGGGTGGCGGCGGCGGCAGCGGCAACGGTGCGCCGCGTGCGGTGGACGATCTGGACAACACGCCGATCAACACCCCGGTGGTGATCAGCGATCCCGCGGCCAATGACACCGATCCGGACGGCGATCCGCTGACCGTCACCGCAGTCGGCACGCCCACCAACGGCACCGCCGTGCTGAACGGCGACGGCACCGTGACCTACACGCCGAACACCGACTTCGTCGGCACCGACGTGATCCCCTACACCGTCACCGACGGCAACGGCGGCACCGACACCGGCCAGATCATCGTGACCGTGACCCCGGCGGACTTCGGGCGCATCGACACCGACATCTTCCCGGTCGACCCGACGCTGCAGGACCAGGACCCGTTCGACGGCCTCGACGAGGACCCGGACCCCTCCGATGACCTCGACGACTACACCGGCACTGCCGGCGTGGATGTGGTCAACACCGGCGACGACAACGACACCATCACCACCGGCGACGGCAACGACATCGTCAACCCCGGCATCGACAACGACTGGGTCGACCTTGGCGCGGGCAATGACGTTCTGGTCGATCCGCAGGGCGCGGACACCATCTTCGGCGGCGCAGGGAACGACACCATCATCGCCGGGGTCGATACCTTCTCCAACTACGAGGGTGACGATCCGTTCTTCCCGACGCTCGGCTTCCTGTCGGACCCGAACACCGATGATGGCCGCGACTATGTCGAGGGCAACGACGGCAATGACTCGATCCTGACCGGCGACGACGATGACACCATCGACGGTGGCAGCGGCGACGACACCATCGACGGCGGTATCGACGACGACCTGATCCTCGGCGGCACGGGCATGGACTCGCTCATCGGCGGGCACGGCTCCGACACCATCGACGGTGGGGCGGATGACGACTACATCGACGGCTCGGCCCCGGCGGCGCTGGAACTGACCGACGATATCGACGTCAACACCCTGAACGACCGCGACAGCCTGATCGGCGGCGACGGCAATGACACGCTCCTTGGAGGCGACGATGACGACACTCTGTCTGGTGGTACTGGCAATGACCTTCTTGACGGTGGCATCGACGAGGACTCGCTTGACGGCGGTGACGGCTCCGACACGCTGATCGGCGGGCAGGGCGCGGATACCCTGAACGGCGGCGCCGGGATGGACAGCATCTCGGGCGGCGCGGATCGCGACGTGATCGTGGTCGGCAGCGCCGAGGAAGGCATCGGCGACACCGTCGACGGCGGCGCGGCGGGGGATGACTACGACATCCTCGACATGTCCGGCGCCGGCGTGCGTGGCACCGACTGGCGCATCGTCGACACCTCCGTGGACAGCAACGGCAACGGCATCGACGGCACCGTCGAATACCTGAACGCCGCGGGCGATGTCACGGGAACCATGGACTTCTTCGAGATCGAGGAAGTTGTGCCCTGCTTCACCCCCGGCACGCTGATCGCGACCCCGCAGGGCGAGCGTCTGGTCGAGGATCTGCAGGTCGGCGACCGGGTCATCACCCGCGACAACGGCATCCAGGAGATCCGCTGGGTCGGCCGCAAGGACCTCACCGGCTTCGATCTGGCCCGCAAGCCGCACTTCCGGCCGATCCTGATCCAGAAGGGCGCCCTCGGCAACAACCTGCCGGAGCACGACATGCTCGTCTCGCCGAACCACCGCATCCTGGTGGCCAACGACAAGACGGCGCTTTACTTCGAGGAGCGTGAAGTGCTCGTCGCGGCGAAGCACCTGACCGGCCTCGACGGGGTCGATGAGGTCGAGAGCCTCGGCGTGAGCTACATCCACATCATGTTCGAGAACCACGAGGTAATCCTCTCGAACGGCGCGTGGACCGAGAGCTTCCAGCCGGGCGACTACACGCTCAAGGGCATCGGCGCGGCGCAGCGCGAGGAGATCTACGAACTCTTCCCCGAACTGGAACAGGCCGAGGGCCTCAAGGCCTACGGCGCCGCCCGCCGCTCGCTGAAAAAGCACGAGGCGCAGCTTCTGACGCGCTGAACCGGGGGACCGGACCGGGTTATGCAGCCCGCTCCGGTTCTTTCCGAAGGGCTGGAGCGAAATCGAAACGGGGCAGAGTGATCTGCCCCGTTTTTATTATTGATCAAAGTGTTGCGGATCAAAGCTCACGCAGCGCATAAGCCTTTCTGCCGCCATTTCTCCCAGGCTTCCGGGGTGTCCAGGTCGGTCAGGGCGCGGTCTCCCTCCAGCGGGATCCGGGCAAGCCGATGGGCATTGGCCTTCACGATCTCCCGCGCCCCCTGGTCGCCGGTCAGCCGGGTCAGGCCCATGAAACAGTCGGCGGGGAAAAGGACAGGGTGCCCGGGCGTGCCGTCCGCGCCGCAGGCCTGCTGCAACATCGGATGCGGCACGGCGCGGAACCCGTGGATGAGCTTGAGAAGGTCGGGAACCTCCAGATCCGGCATGTCGCCGGGCAGGATCATCACGGCGGTCATGCCCTTGGGCAGCATGGCAACACCGCGCCGGATCGAGGCGGACATCCCGTCCGCCGCATCGGGTACGGCGACCAACTGGACCGGCAGACCGGCAAGCGCCTTGCACCGGGGATGATCGTGATCCGGAACGGTCACGGTGACATGACACCCCGTGAACAACGCACGGGAGGCCTGGCGGCGCAGGAGCGGCATGCCGTCCACGGGCTCGAGCAACTTGTCCTTGCCGAGCATCCGGGAGCTGGCACCGGCGGCGGGGATGAGGATGGCGATATCATGCATGGCGCTGGTTATATCAGACTGTTTGAAAGAATGTTATACGCAGACGTGTCATGCCGACACAATATTGTGTCAGGACAGCCTCGTTTCCCTAAATGCCGCGCACGCAAAGGTTATTCTGCATCAGCACGGTCGCGGATCACCCGCGCATCCGGGCCCCGTCCGCATCAAAGAGAGGGGCGTCGAGCAACGTCGCCTTCCGCATCTTTCCCAGGATTTCGATTTCGGCCACCAGTCCCGGCTTCGCCAGCGACCGCGGGATCAGCGCCAGCGCGACGGACTGCTGCGCATGGTGCGAATAGCCGCCGGAGGTACAGAACCCCTGAACGCTGCCGTCGATCCACACCGGCTCGTAGGCGTGCACATCGGCGTCCTCCGCCTCCACGGCGAACACCGCATTGACCCGCTCCGGCGGCGTCCGGCGTTCCTTTTCCGCGGCGGACCGTCCAATGAAATCAACGGGTTTCGACCATGAAATGAACCGATCGAGCCCGGTTTCGGCGGGGGTGTAGTCCGGACTGTATTCGCGCCCCCAGGACCCGAAACCCTTGTCGAGCCGCAGGCTCATCATCGCCCGCATGCCGAAGGGTTTCATGCCATGCGCCGCGCCCGCCTCGGTCAGGGTCCGCCACAGCTGACGCTGGGCCATCGGATCGCAGTAGATTTCGTAGCCCAGATCGCCGGTGTAGGACACACGCTGCACGAGGCAGTCGGTCATGCCCACGGTCATCCGCCGCACGTCCATGAACTTGAGGTCAACGGTTTGCCGCGTGCAGGCCTGCAGAACCTCCGTCGCCTTCGGTCCGGCGATCTGGAAACCGTTGAGTTTATCGCTGACATTCTCGACGGTTACACCCTCTTCCGCGTTTTGCAGGAACCAACGCATGTGGTAATTCTGTGCGCCGTAACTGGCGGTGAGCCGGAAGTCGTCCGGCGCGAGGCAGGACACGGTGAAATCCCCGATGATCCGCCCGGAATGCGCCAGCATCGGAGTCAAGGAGAGCCGCCCCGGCTGCGGGATACGCCCCGCCATGATGCGGTCCAGCCAGCCGCGCGCGTTCGGGCCGCGTACCCGGTACTTTCCGAAGTTATGAATCTCATTGATTCCAACGGCTTGCCGAACGGTCTTCACCTCCCGCGCCGTCGCTGCGAAAGCATTGGAGCGGCGGAAGGAGGGCGTCTCGAAGCGTGGCTCGCCCTCGGCGGCGAAGTAGTTCACCACCTCCAGCCCATACTGCTGACCCCAGACCGCGCCCATGCCGTCGAAGATGTCATACATCGGCGTCGTCCGGTTCGGACGCGCGGCGGGTTTCTCTTCGTTGGGGTAACTGACTGAAAACCTTGTCTGATAGTTCTCGATAACCTTGGGCAGGGTATAGCCCGGGCTGATCCAGTCGCCAAAGCGGGCGACGTCCATCGCCGCCGTATCGCGCTCGCATTCGCCATGCACCATCCATTGCGCCAGCATCAGGCCGACACCGCCGCCCTGGCTGAACCCGGCCATCACGCCACAGGCACTCCAATAGCCTCGCAGACCCGGGATCGGACCGACCAGCGGGTTGCCGTCCGGGGCGAAGGTGAAGGGGCCGTGAATGACCGACTTCACCCCGGCGCGCTCCAGAACCGGGAAGCGTTTGTAAGCGAATTCAATGCTTTCCTCGATCTTGTCGAAATCGTCGGGCAGCAGTTCGTGGCCAAAGGTCCAGGGCGTGCCATCGACCGCCCAGGGGCGGCAGGGTTGCTCGTAGAATCCGATGCACAGCCCGCGCCCCTCCTGCCGCAGATAACTTTCCCCTGCGGGGTCCATGACGTGCGGATGCTCGGTCTCGCGCTCGTAGATTTCCGGCGTTTCATCGGTGACGATGTACTGATGCTCCATCGGGTGCAGCGGCAGATAGACCCCCGCCATGGCGCCGACTTCCCGCGCCCAGAGACCACCGGCATTGACCACGTGCTCGGTGTGGATCATGCCCTTGTCGGTGACGATATCCCAAGTGCCATCAGGACGTTGCGTGGTTTCCTTCACGTGGCAATGGGTGACGATCTCGGCCCCGCCCATGCGGGCTGCGCGGGCATAGGCATGGGTTGTCCCGGAAGGGTCAAGGTGCCCGTCGAGCGGATCGTAGAGCGCTCCGATGATGCCATCGAGGTTGATGATCGGCGCGAGTTTGGCGATCTCCTCCGGCCCGATGATCTCCGTGTCCAGCCCCATGTAGCGATGCTTCGCCCGCTCGGCGAGGAGCATATCGAACCGCTCCTGATTGTCGGCCAATGTAAGGCCGCCAACATGATGCAGGCCGCAGCTCATGCCGGTAATCTCTTCCAACTCTTGGTAAAGGCGAATGGTGTAGCCCTGCAACGCCGCCATGTTCGTGTCGCCGTTCAGCGTGTGAAACCCGCCCGCCGCGTGCCAGGTGCTGCCCGAGGTCAACTCGGAGCGCTCCAGCAACATGACATCGGACCAGCCAAGTTTGGTCAGGTGATACAGCACGGAACAGCCGACAACGCCGCCCCCGATGACGACAACGCGGGTGGTGGTTTTCATGACAGTGCTCCCGGATCCCTTTTGACATCGATTGAAAAGCCAAGCATGCCCCATGACTTGGCTGATGGCGACACGGGATGTCGGGTTTGGGAAAGGCCGGGCGCAATCTCCGGCGACCGGGACCGGGGATCACCGGCGCCGGTTGGGGCTCGGATCGGGATAGGGCATGTGCGGCGTGCTACCGGAGATCCAGACCATGCGCGGCAACCGCCGGTCTTCCGGTCTGGGCCCCTGCAGGCGCCAGGACAGCTGCGGTTTGGGTTCGGGCGAGGCCAGCCTCGCCTTCAGTCGGATAATCTCGATCCACTCTTCGGGACTCACGCGGGTCTGCTCCGGCTCCGGGCTTCGTGTCGAAAATCAAAAAAGCAGAAAACGGTTGAGAAAGGCTTTATCCGCATCCGCCTGCAAAAGCGTCAGGAGGTGTCCGGTGTGCGCGGGACCCGGAAACCCGGTCCAAATATGCAGAAGATAGGAATATTTTTCCTGAAATACCTGTCCGGGCCCGCCATCCGCAGCCGGTTTTCCGGCCGCGATCCACGGGTCAAGGCGTCGAAAACTGCCTGACGCACATTCGGCAATACGTCAACTTATTAATTAAAATCAATGTCTTGCGATGCCTTTTGGTTCTGTTATCATCAATGCTCAGCATTATCTTTCGAGAGCGCCGATATGGTCATGGCCAGCACTCCGGACGATCAGGCGGCCCGTCTGTCCGATCTGCACCGATACAACATTCTGGATACCGCGCCGGAGCGGGCCTTCGACGACCTCGTCGCGCTGGTGGCGCGGCTGCTCGACGTTCCCGTGGCGTTGATCAGCCTTGTCGACGAGGGGCGGCAGTGGTTCAAGGCGCGGGTCGGGCTGGACGAGGGCCAGACCGACCTCGAGTCCTCGATCTGCTCGCACGCGATCCTGGTCGACGGCATAACCGAGATCGGGGACACGCTGAGCGATCCTCGCACGCTCGACAATCCGCTGTGCTGCGGCCGGTCCGGACAGATGCGGTTTTACGCCGGAGCGCCGCTGGTGACCCCGAGCGGGCGCAAGCTCGGCACGCTCTGTGTGCTCGACACGGTGCCGCGCGTGCTGACCGAGCTGCAGCGCGAGGTGTTGCGGGTGCTGGCCGACCAGGTGATGAGCCAGCTCGACCTGCGCGCTGCCCTGGCAACGGAGGAGGTGCTGCGCAGCGAGATCGACCACCGGGTCAAGAATTCGTTGCAGACGGTGTCGTCGTTCCTGCGGCTCTATCGCGCCCGTGCCCGGCACGAGGAGACGCGGGAGATCCTCGCGGCGGTGAACCTGCGGGTGATGGCGGTGGCTGAGTTGCACGCGGCGCTCTACCAGTCGGACACGGTGGGCGAGGTGGCGCTCGACCAGTACATCGGACGCATGGTGGCCTTGCTGCAGCGGCAGGCCCCGGAGGGTGTGCGGGTGGAGAGCCAGTGCGTGGCGCGCAACGCCAGTCCGCAGACGGCCTCGGCCCTCGCGATGATCGTCAGCGAGTTTGTCGCCAATGCTTACAAACACGCCTTCCCGGTCGGGGGAAGCGGCGTCGTCACGGTCTCGTTGACCAGTTCGCAGGAGGAGATGGTCCTCATCTGCACGGATAACGGCGGTGCCGGATCGAATACCAGTCCGGGCGACAGCGCCAGCACCGGCATTGGCATGCGCCTGATGGAGGCGTCGGCGGAACAGCTGGGCGGCACGATGACCGCCGGGCCGGACGAGACCGGCTACCGCCTGACGTTGCGGGTGCCTTTGGCCGAGCGGCCCTGAGGCACGGGCAGCGGCGCCCCGCCGGAACAGGACAAAGCGCCTCCCGCCATCGCCCATATCCGCATTGACCGGCCAGCCCGGATCGTTAACCTTCCTTAACGGTGGGTGACGAGGGAGCGGGTTGCATGACTGTCATTGGAAAACTGGGGGCGCTGATTCTGGCCCTGTCGTTGGCCATGCCTGCAATCGCGGACCCTGCCGGTCCGCAATCGAGCCAGGTCGTCTCTCCGGACAGCCTGCGTTTCAAACTGGAAAACCCCGGTGCTCCGGTGTTCAGCGCCGCCTGCTGCAAGACGTGCCGCAAGGGCAAGGCCTGCGGCAACTCCTGCATTTCGGCGTCGAAAGCCTGCCATGTGGGGCAGGGCTGCGCCTGCGACCGCTGAGCGGGCGAGTCTCGCGGCGACAACGGCCGGTCATTTCCCGATCTTCGTCATACTGCAGCCGCAGTTGGCCGCTCGTGTTGACACAACGCATGGCGGAGGCAGCATGACCATCGAACTGGACCATTTCCGGGAGGCGTTCGGGGCGCTCGTGCACGATATGCCGGTGACGGCGGCCATCGCCTTTCCGCCGCTGTTCTGGGCGGTGCTGACCGGATGGGTCTTCGATTTCGGCTTCGAACTCGACCTGATGCTGTGGAAGACCGTGGCCGCGGCGTTCTTCTACGCCCGCATGGCGCTGGCCTGGCACCGCTGGCAGCTGCTGGGCGAGGCCCCGGGACGGGGTGGGGCGCGGGTCGGTCGCGGTGACCGGCTGCGCTATCAACTCTTCGCAACGGGGGCCTGCCTTGGTGCCATCTGCGCCGCCGTCTTCGCGATGACGCTCCTTGCGGAGCTGCTGGCCGTGCCGGACGACGCCCTTGTCGTGACCATGCCGGTCACCGCCATCCTCCTCGCCGCCGGTATCCTGTATCTCGGCCACCGCCTGCCGGCGCGGGCGATCGGCCTGCCGGTCGCCGCCGTGCCACGGCTCGACCCGGGTTGCATTGCCGCGGGCGCGGTCGGCTTCGGTCTGCTGTGGAGCGGAGCGCAGGGCGGCCTGCGGTTCGCCGAGACCCTGATCGCCGCGCCGCTGGTCTTCGATGCGCTGTTCCAGCTGTCTAACGCGCTGCTGGCGCTGGGGCTGGCGGCCTATCTCGTCACCGCCGCGCCCGGCACATGGGCACGGGGACAGGCGGCCAATGGCACGCTGCGGGTCACGCCCCGGATGCGACCGGGTCCCGGACCTGTCCGGCCCTTCGGGCGGTGACCTACAGCGGCCGAACCTTCAGCTGCGTGATGCGGTTGTTCTCCCGCGCCATGACCTCGAAGCGGAAGCCGTGGAACGAGAACACCTGGCCCACGGTCGGGATCATCTGCGCCTCGTGGATCACGAGGCCGGCCACGGTGTTGGCCTCGTCGTCCGGCAGGGACCAGTCGGTCGCGCGGTTGAAATCGCGGATCGTCATGGCGCCGTCGATCAGGTAGTTGCCATCGGCGCCGACCTCGAGCGCGTCTTCGCCCTCGGGATCATGCTCGTCGGCAATCTCGCCGACGATCTCCTCGAGGATATCCTCCAGCGTGATCAGCCCTTCGAGAGAGCCATATTCATCCACCACAAGCGCAAAATGCGTGCGGCGGCGCAGGAATTGGCGCATCTGGTCGTCGAGCGAGGTGGTATCGGGCACGAAGTAGGGCTTCATCGCCACGTCCAGCACCCGGAACTCGCGGAAGCGCTCCTCGGCATTGCCGCCGGTCTCGTAGAGCTTGTACATGGCGCGCACGAGGTCCTTGGCGTGGATCACGCCGACGATGTTCTCCGGCTCGCCACGGTAGACCGGCAGGCGGGTGTGCGAGCTTTCGAGGCACTGCTGGAGAATGTCCTGCGGCTCGGCGTCGGCGTTGAGCATCTCGATGCCGGAGCGGTGCAGCATGATCTCCTCGACGGTGCGGTCCGACAGGTCGAGCGCGCCGAGGATGCGGTCGCGGTCCTCCTTCTCGACCACGCCCTCGGAGTGGCCAAGGTGCAGCGCACCGGCGATCTCTTCGCGCACGGCGAGAATGTGGCTGTCCGGGTCCGAATGCACGCCAAAGACGCGCAGCACGCCGCGCACCAGGATCCGCACCGCGCTGACCACCGGGGCAAAGAGCTTCACGATCAGCGCAATCGGCCGCGCCACGCTGGCGGCGGCGGTTTCGGGGTTGGTGATGGCGTAGGTCTTCGGCAGCACCTCGGCAAAGATCAGCACGAGCAGCGTCATCACCAGCGTCGCCAGCGCCACGCCGCTCTCGCCGAACAGCCGGGTGAACAGCGCCGTCGCCAGCGAGGTCGCGAGGATGTTCACCATGTTGTTGCCAAGCAGAACCGAGCCGATCAGCCGCTCGTTGTCCTCGGTGATCTTCAGAGCCAGTTCCGCTCCGCGCGAGCCCTTGTCCGCCCCGGCCCGCAGTTTCCCTCGCGAGGCGGCGGTGAGCGCCGTCTCCGATCCGGAGAAAAAGGCGGACATCATCAGCAGCGCCAGGATGGACGCGGCGGTGATCCAGAAGGAGACATCCAGAAGGGTGCTCTCGGGTTCCATTGTGCAGGGCTTTCGTTAGTGTCAGCGTGGTTATGGGGGCAGGGACCCTCTGGTTCAAGGGGCCGTGTCATGTTGATCCGAACAACGCAGTCAGGCGACTTGGGTGGGGGGCCGGTCCTGGTCTTCGGCGGACCCTATTCCAACCTGCAGGCCACGCGGGCCATCCGCGCCATGGCGCGGGCGCGGGACATCCCGGCGGAGCGCTGCCTGTGCACCGGCGACGTCGTGGGCTACTGCGCCGATCCCGAGGCCACGGTGGCGGAGATCCGCGACTGGGGCTGCCGGGTGATCGCGGGAAACGTCGAGCGGCAACTGGCGGAGGGGGCGCTGGACTGCGGCTGCGGGTTCGAAGCAGGAACCGCCTGCGATCTGCTCTCGGCGGGCTGGTACGCCCATGCGAATGCGCATGTGGGGGCGGAGGCGCGGGCGTGGATGGCGGGTCTGCCCGATGCGCTGGACCTGACCTCGCCCCTTGGCCTGCTCCGGCTCGTGCATGGCGGCACGCGGGAGGTGAACCGCTTCCTCTGGCCGGATACCGAGCCGGCGGTGCTGCGGCAGGAGGTGGCGCATCTGCCCGGCGCGCGTCCGGCCTTCGTCTTCGCCGGGCACAGCGGCCTCCCGTTCCGGACCGCCGTGGACGGCGCGTTCTGGGTCAACGCCGGGGTGATCGGCCTGCCGCCCAACGACGGACAGCCGCAGACGCGCTACGCGATCCTGCACCCGGACGGTCAGGCAGAGATCTGCCGTCTGGATTATGACCACGAGGGCGCGGCGCGGGCCATGGAGGACGCCGGGCTGAGACAGGGCTATCACCACGCGCTGCGGTCCGGGCTCTGGCCGTCGCAGGACATCCTGCCCGCCGCACTCCGCCGCAGTCCCGGGCTCGACCCGGGACCTGCCGACCAGCGCACGGTGCCGTAACACTTCGTTCACCGCGGCCACGCAGGATCACCCCCGGTATACCACGGAAAGACCCTGGATTGACGCGCCGCGCCCCTTTGGCAAGGGCACGGTGACAGCCCCTCGGGGATGGTCACTCTGTACAGACGATCAGGCCGGGCGTGACGTCCCGGACGTGCAAATCCGAACTGGCGGCCGCCGTTTTCCGGCTTCCCATCGCAAGGACGAGACACCACGAGACAAGACCCGTCCGGCACCGCGCTGCCGTGGCGGGCGCAGGCGTGCGCTCAGTCCTTTGCCAGCGGGTGGTGGTCCAGCACCAGCTCCCGCAGGCGCTCCTCCAGCACATGGGTGTAAATCTCGGTCGTCGCCACATCCGCATGGCCCAGCAGCGTCTGGATCGAGCGCAGGTCCGCGCCGTTCTGCAACAGATGCGTGGCGAAAGCGTGGCGCAGCGTGTGCGGCGAGACCTTCTCCGGGGAGACGCCGCCGCGCACCGCGATCTCCTTGATCAGCATGTAGAAGCCATGCCGCGTCAGGTGCCCCTCCTTGCCCCGCGACGGGAACAGGAAGGCGGAGGCCGGCTTGCCCTTGGCCCGCTTGACCTCTTCTTCCGCATCGCGCTCCGCCAGCCAGACCGCCAGCGCGGCGCGGGCGGGCGGGGAGAGCGGCACCATCCGCTCCTTGCCACCCTTGCCCCGGATCAGCAGCATCCGCGGATCGCCCCGCGCCGAGGACAGCGGCAAGGTCACCAGTTCCGACACCCGCATCCCCGTGGCATAGAGCAGCTGCATCAGGCAGGTGTTGCGCAAGCTGTCCTGCGCCGTGCGCCCCTGCGTGCCCGCCGCCTCCAGCAAGCGGTCGACCTCCTCGATGCTCAGCGTCTTGGGCAGGCGCTTGTCCCGTCCCGGTCCGCTGATCTGGATCGCCGGATTGTCGCTGCGCAAGCCTTCCTCGAAGGCGAAGCGATAGAGCTGCTTGATCGCCGAGAGCCGCCGCGCACGGGTCGCCCGTTTCAGGCCCTGCTGGTCGCAGTAGACGAGGTAATCCTCGAAATCCGCCTTCTGCGCATCGGTGAAATCCAGCCCCGCGCCCGTCAGCCACTCCCGCACATGCGCCAGATCGCGCTCGTAGGCCGCGAGCGTGTTGCCCGCCGCGCCGCGTTCGGCGGCGATTGCGTCGAGGAAGGTGGCAATCCAGTGGCGGTCGCTCATCGCCGCGCCCGTTCCGCGTCGAGCAGCATGACCTGCAGCGCCGCGCGCCGCGCCACGTCCTCCAGCCCGAGGCTGCGCAGCGTGACCAGCGCGTCGGTCAGATCGCGGCTGTTGCCCTCCGCGCCGGAAAAGAACAGCGCCACGGCCCGCAGGATCACCTCGCCGAGCCGCCCCTGCGCCAGCTGCTCGCGCAGCACCTGTGGCATCTCCGCGCCGGAGAAACCGGCGGCGACGGCTTCGGCGTGGGGCAGGGTGACGGTGCCCGCGTCCGGCGGCAGCTGGCCCCGGGCGATGGCGGTCAGGAACCGCACTTCCGGCCCTTCGTCGGCAAGCGTCGCGCTCAGCGCCTCGTACTGCGGCGACAGGAACGCGCTGCGCTGCGCCATGCGGCCCGCGCGGCCGCTCAGGCCCAGCGTCGCCAGCCGTTCGGCAAAGAGGTCGGAGAAGGGCACCAGCAGACCGGCGCTCGCCATCTGCGCCCAGACCTTCGGCAGGGCCACAGACACCGCGTTCGCCGCGCCCCGCGTCAGCGCGTCCTCGAAGTCCTGCAAGGCCGCGATCCGGTCCCAGATGCCGCCCGAGGCGGCGGGTTCGCGCAGCGTGTAGAGCCCGAGCAGACGGTTCGCGGGCAGGGCACCGACGCGGGCCAGCCGCTCCGCCGCCTCGATCTGCGCCCGCCAGCCGTTGTCGCCGCCAAGGTCCAGCACCGAGAAGGCCAGCGGCAGCGGCGCGGTGGGCAAGGGCTCGCCCATGGCCTCGAACAGGCGGAATTCCAGCGGCGTCGGGCGCACCGGCGGGATCAGCCCCGTGCGCTCCTGCGCCAGCTCGCCGTCGAGGAACCGCTCCAGCAGGTCCACGTCCCGCGGCGGCAGGGTGCCCAGCGTCCGGGCGGAGCCGAGCAGCAGCGCGGCGCGTTCCCAATCGCCGCCGCGTGCGGTGCAGTAGATGCGCAGGGCGATGTCGTTGCTCAGCGAGGGCCGGACCCGCATCGCGTCACAGGGCTTGTCGGTCTCGCCGAGCAGCAGGTTCAGGTCGGCCCAGCGGGCGAACAGGATCGGATCGTCGTAACCGGCGATCTCGGTCAGCGCCAGCGCCTCCTCGACCGCGCCAAGCCGGATCAGCCAGTCGAGACGGGCGCCGAGATGCGCCACCCCGGCCTCGCCCTGCGCGGGCGGATCGGCCTCGGCCAGCATCAGCGTGTGCAGAAGGTCGCGCAGCGCGGGCACCGCGGGCCGGGCGGCGGCGATCAGCTCGCGCAGCCGCGCCGGGTCGGAGCCGAGCCACATCGTGCCCGGCAGGCCGGTCATGCGGGCGGTCAGCAGCCCGGCACCGCCGACGTTCGGCTGCCCCAGCGGCGCGGCCGTCACGCTCGGCGGTGTGGCGCTGCCCGCAACCGGGTCGCTCTGGGCCAGTCCGGCGGCGGGCCATGCCGCGAGGCACAGACTACACAATCCCGCGAGGCTGCGGGCCGGGCGGCGAATTCTGGTGGTCCTATTGGGCATCTAGGTCGACGGGCAGGCGAATCTCGGTCTGGGGCGGGCTGAAATCCGCTCCGAAGAACGGTCCGACGTAAGCATAGCCGATCAGAACTAGTGCCCCAAGAACAAGAAGATAAAACAAGTATTTCAGTATGCGCCCCATGCGCGCGACCCCCTGCCTCGGCGTTTTTTCAGTTTATACCTAGCCTTTTTGTCGCGTTCACGTCATTCACGCAACGAAGAAACGAATGGGCGAATGATGGCCGAGGGGACAAGGGGCAAAGGGTTGATCCTGCACAAGACGATTGTGCTGGTCGGCATGATGGGCGCAGGCAAGACCGCCGTGGGGCGGACGCTGGCTGGCCAGATCGGCGTTCCCTTCCGCGATTCGGACCACGAGATCGAGGAGGCCGCGAACATGACCATCGCGGAGATCTTCGAGCGCGATGGCGAGACCTTCTTCCGCCGCAAGGAGACGCAGGTGATCGACCGCCTGCTCGACGGCACGCCCTGTGTCCTGTCCACCGGCGGCGGCGCCTTCATGGCAGAAGGCAACCGGGCGATGATCTCGCGCAAGGGTGTCTCGGTCTGGCTGAACGCCGATCTGGAGACACTCTGGGAGCGGGTCCGGCACAAGACCACCCGCCCGCTGCTGCGCTCGGCCGATCCCAAGGCGACGCTGCGGGCGCTGTATGAGAAACGGGTGCCGACCTATGCGCTGGCGGATGTCACCGTGATGTCGGAGGCGCATCGCGCGCTGGACGCCATGGGGCGCATCGTGCGCGATACGCTGCTGGAGACGCGCCCGGATGTACTGGAGAGCCTGACATGAGCGAAATCGTCGAGGTCCCGCTGCCGGGGCGCGAATACCAGGTGCGTATCGGCACCGGGCTGCTGGCCCGCGCCGGGGCGGAAATCGCCCCGCTGCTGCACCGCAAGCGCGTGGCGATCGTCAGCGACGCGCATGTGGCGGCGCTGCATCTGGCGACGTTTCGGGACGCCCTGACGGCGGAAGGCATCGAGAGCGTGGCCCTGACGCTGCCCGCCGGGGAGAGCACCAAGGGCTGGCCGCAGTTCACCCGCACCGTGGAATGGCTGCTGGAGCAGAAGGTGGAGCGGCGCGACGTGGTCGTGGCGCTTGGCGGCGGGGTGATCGGCGATCTCGTCGGATTCGCCGCGGCGGTGCTGCGCCGGGGCGTGCGCTTCGTGCAGGTGCCGACCTCGCTCCTCGCACAGGTCGACAGCTCCGTCGGCGGCAAGACCGGCATCAACGCGCCGCAGGGCAAGAACCTGATCGGCGCCTTCCACCAGCCGGCGCTGGTGCTGGCGGATGTCGGCGTACTCGGCACCCTGACGGAACGCGATTTCCTCGCCGGCTATGGCGAGGTGGTGAAATACGGGCTGCTGGGCGATGCGGCGTTCTTCGACTGGCTCGAAGAGAACGGCCGGGCCGCGGCGGGGGGTGATCTGGCGGCGCGGACCCATGCGGTGACGCGCTCGGTCCAGATGAAGGCGGAGATCGTGCTGCGCGACGAGACGGAGCAGGGGGACCGGGCGCTCCTCAACCTCGGGCATACCTTCTGCCATGCGCTGGAAGCGGCGACGGGCTACTCGGACCGGCTCTTGCACGGCGAGGGTGTGGCCATCGGCTGCGCGCTGGCGTTCGAGCTGTCGTCGCGGCTTGGCCTGTGCCCGCAGGAGGACCCGAGCCGGGTCCGGGCGCATCTGGCGGCGATGGGCATGAAGCGGGACCTGAAGGACATCCCGGGCGATCTGCCCGCCGCCGAGGTGCTGCTCGACCTGATGGGTCAGGACAAGAAGGTCATCGACGGCAAGCTCCGCTTCATCCTCGCCCGGGGCATCGGGGAGAGCTTCGTCACCTCCGACGTGCCGCGCGAGGCGGTGCTGGGCCTGCTGCAGGAACAGCGCGCCGCCTGCTGAGCGGGGTGCGGGGCACAGCCCCGCCCTACGGAACCGCCTGCGAAAAGGGCGCCCCCCGGGGCGCCCTGCGTCCTTCCCGGACCCGGGATCACCCCCGGCGGCGGCGCACCATGGCCAGACCGCCAAGACCCGCCAGCAGCAGCGGCAGCGCGGCGGGCAGGGGCACCGGCGAGAGGCCACCGCCACCACCACTGCCGGAGGTGACGGAATAACCGCTGCCGAAACCGCGGATTTCCTCGTCCCAGAGCGGATTGCCATCGGTGGAATGGGTGGAGTTGCGCACTTCCAGATAGGACAGCCCGGCATCGGCCCAGGAGAAGGTCGTCCCGCCGGTCAGGCTCTCGAAATAATTCTGGTCGAACCCCGCGGCAAAGAACCCGAGTTCGGTGGTGCCATCGGCCCGGCTGGTGTCGAACATCACGACGAACAGCGCGTCGATGGTGCCCACGCCGGGATCGCCGGTGGCGAAATCGTTGGTGGCATAGATCGCCATCGGACCCGGAATCACCTCCGGGCTGACGCCCTGGTCATTGGTGATCGTCGCGTTCACCGGACCGGCGAGCGTGCCCATGCTGACCGCACCGGCACCGGTGTTCGGATCGAAGGCGCCGGTCTGCAGCCCGGCAGTGTTCAGGCTCGCGGGATCGAAGACGAAGCTGAAGCCGATCTGGCCGCTGCTGGTTATGTCATAGGGGTTGGAGACCGGCGGCGCGGAGGGGATCTGTGTCTGGTCCCAGACATTCGCCTCTTCGGTCAGGATGCGCAGGTATTCATCAAAGAAGACGTAGTCGCCCGAGATGGGATCCTGAAAGTTCGGGTCTCCCGCGCCGTCCACGCTGATCAACTGGGTGACATTCACGGTGCTGGACACGGTGACCGTGGCGGCCGATGCGGCGGCGGGCAGCAGGACCGCGCCGCACAGGGCGGCGGCGAGGGAAGGTTTGATGGTTTTCATGGGTCGTCTCGTCTTGGCGGTTTCAGGGATCGACTTTTCACAAAGCGCCCGGATTTCTAGCAAGTTTGCCATCGTTTTGCCACAATCGAGGTCCCGATTTGTTGGTTAACAGGCTGTAAAAACGACAAAATCCGCCGATTTTTTCCGTTTAACGAATGTCGCGCAATCGAGATGCCCCATTAAGCAGAACGGCGCCACAGGGGCGCCGCTCGCAGGGTCTGTCCGGAAGGAGCACTGCTCAGAAGGGAATCTCGTCGTCGATGTCGCGGGCCGGGGCGCGCGAGGGGCCGGAGCCGGAGCCGCCGCGGTCGTCGTAACCGCCGCCGTAATCGCGGTCGTCATAGCCGCCGCCGCCCTGCGAGCCACCGCCGAAGCCGCCGCGATCCCCGCCACCGCCACCGCCGCCCGGGCCGTCGAGCATCACCAGCGAGCCGCCGAATCCCTGCAGGACGACCTCGGTGGAATAGCGGTCCTGGCCGGACTGGTCCTGCCACTTGCGGGTCTGCAGCTGGCCCTCGATATAGACCTTCGAGCCCTTGCGCAGGTATTGCTCCGCCACGCGCACGAGGCCCTCCTGGAAGATCGCGACGGAATGCCACTCGGTCTTCTCGCGGCGCTCGCCGGTGTTGCGGTCCTTCCAGGTCTCGGAGGTGGCAATGCGCAGGTTGCAGACCTTGCCGCCGTTCTGAAAGCTGCGCACCTCGGGGTCGCGCCCGAGATTGCCCACCAGGATAACCTTGTTCACTGAACCGGCCATGCGTCATTCCCCTTTGATTCTTGTCGGCAGATAGTTGCCGCACCCTATACCACCCGTGTCCACGGCTGAAAGGCCCGGGGTAGCAATATCTGATTTCCGGGCTATAGTGCGGGCGATTTTGTGCTTGGACATTAGGGACAGTGACATGGTTCGGGGGACTTTCGGCCTGGTGATCGGGATCGCGGTGCTTTGTGCGCCGCTGGCGGCGATGGCCGAGCAGATTTCGACGCAGGGGCGGGCGCGGCTGTTTTCCAGCCAGACGCGGCTGCTCGATACGCGCGCCGCGCAGCAGTACAACAACTCGGTCCGGCTGCAGCCGCCGAGCGTGATCACCCCGACGAAATACGGCGTGCTCGACGGCAGCCTGCCGCAGTACCGGGGCAGCTATCGCGGCGAATATGTCGAGATGGCCCGCGCCGCCGCCCGCAAGCACGGCGTGCCGGAGGACCTGTTCCTGCGGCTGGTGCAACAGGAATCGCGCTTCAACGCCTCCGCGAAATCGCACAAGGGGGCGATCGGCCTCGCGCAGCTGATGCCGGGCACGGCGAAGGTGCTGGGGGTCGATCCGCACGACCCGCGCCAGAACCTCGAAGGCGGGGCGCGGTATCTGAAGATGCAGTTCGAGACCTTCAAGAGCTGGCGTCTTGCGCTCGCCGCCTACAATGCCGGCCCCGGCGCGGTGATCAAGCACGGCGGCGTGCCGCCGTACCGCGAGACGAAGAATTACGTGAAGAAGATCTGGGGCAGTTGAGCGTGGGCGGTTGGGTTTGTGATCCGTCGGTTTTGTGAATCGGTTTGGGTGCATGGTGTGGCCGCTGCGCGGACAAAGCTGCCGTTTGACACTCGATCAAGAGTGACCGCTTTTTGCATTGCTTGCGAAATCAATTGCCCTTGCGCGCGGTTTCAAGGTCCCAGTTGTCGAGACGTTTTTGTGCGAAACCGCGAACGACCAAAGTCTCTGACTCTGACAAACGTTCAAGTGCCTGTTTCGCTTCGACTGTCCCTATATCAGCGAGAGCCCAAGTGCATTTTCGAGCAAGCGCGTGGTTTTCATCCCATTCAAGGTAATTCGGATTGCTTGAAGCCCTTCGTTCCAGAGCTTCAATTGCACATGTGCATTTCAAGTCTTGGATAGCTAGAGCGACATCTTCGTGGCGGAAGTGCCAGTCTTCGAGAAGCACATCAGCAAGCAATTCGCACAGTCCTGCACAATGCTGCATTGGAAAGCAAGCTCTCAAGGCTTCTTCAAACGCATCTGGGTCTCCTAACTGCATCGCCTTTTGCAATACGATGAAAGTATCGCTTTTGTCGCTCGCCATTGCTTTAACCCTGTAATGCGGCTGAGTTATCTCTAGAACAGACTTTTCTACTTCGCGCAGCATCGGTCAAGTTGGGCTCCTCGCTGCCATTCTCTGCACCGCAAAGTTTACCAAACCTATCCGATTCTCGTCCCCCTCAATAACGTCCCATCCCCTCACTCCGCCGCCAGCGTGATCACCGGCTCCATGCTCGCCAATTCCTCGTCCGAAAGATGGCATTTCACCTGATGCCCCTCGGCGATCATCCGCACCGGCGGCACCTCCTTTT
Organism: Tropicibacter sp. S64; assembly: GCF_049803835.1. NCBI lineage: Bacteria > Pseudomonadati > Pseudomonadota > Alphaproteobacteria > Rhodobacterales > Roseobacteraceae > Tropicibacter > Tropicibacter sp. S64. The sequence continues at coordinate 202,027 of NZ_JBNAGK010000009.1, forward strand.
CACACAGCCCACCCGGAACTTGCGATTTCCACCGGCAGCGGGTCTGGAACGGGCAGCCCGGCGGCGGGTTCATGGCGGAGGGAATGTCGCCCTCCAGCACGATGTGCTTCTTCTCCACCGAGGTGTCCGCGATGGGCACCGCCGAGAGCAGCGCCTCGGTATAGGGGTGATAGGGCGGGGCGAAGACCTGATCGGTCGAGCCAAGCTCCACCACATGGCCGAGGTACATGACCATCACCCGGTCGCTGAGATACCGCACGATGGAAAGGTCATGCGAGATGAACAGCAGCGTCGTCTTGTGCTCGCGCTGGATCTCCATGAGCAGGTCCGTGACGGCGGCCTGCACCGAGACGTCCAGCGCCGAGACCGGCTCGTCCGCCACCACGATCCGCGCATCCCCGGCAAAGGCGCGGGCAATGCCGACGCGCTGTTTCTGTCCGCCGGAGAGCTGACGCGGCATCCGGCCCGCGAATTCTCGGGGCAGCTTCACCAGATCGAGCAGCTCCAGCATCCGCTGCCTGCGCGCCGCGTCGCTGTCGCCCACGCCGAAGATTTCCAGCGCCCGGATGATCTGCCGCCCCACGGTCATCGACGGGTTCAGCGTGTCGAAGGGGTTCTGGAAGACCATCTGCACATCGGCAATCGTCTTGCGGTCCCGCTTCTCGATCGGCACGCCTTCGATGTTGCGGTTGTCGAGCAGGATCTGGCCATCGGTGGCGGTCTCCAGCCCCATGAGCACCTTGGCGAAGGTCGACTTGCCGCAGCCGCTCTCGCCGACAATCGCCAGGGTCTCGCTCTCCCGGGCCTCGAAAGACAGGGTTTCGTTGGCCTTGACCACCCTGGTCTTGCCCGACCCGCCGAACAGGGCATTCGCCGCCACCTCGTAGTATTTCTTCAGCTGGTCCATCTTCAGGACCACCTGACCCGGCTCCGCCTTCTCCTTCGCCACGACATTCGACGGCGGTGCAGCCCAGTCGATCTCGGCGTAGCGCAGGCAGCGCGTCCGGTGCCGTGCCGTGTCCTCCAGCGTCACCATCGGCACACGCTCGACCGCATCGCAGCGCCCGGCGACGAAATACTCGCAGCGCGGCCCGAAGTTGCAGCCCGGCGGGCGCTCGTGCGGCAGGGGGAAGTTGCCGGGAATCGCCACCAGAGGCCGCGCATTCTTGTCCGCGCCGGGCAGCGGGATCGACCGGAACAGTGCCTGCGTGTAGGGGTGCATCATCTCGTCGAAGACGTCCCCGATGGAGCCGGTCTCCACCGCCTCGCCGGAATACATCACGCAGATGCGGTCGCAGGTCTCCAGCACCAGCCCGAGGTTGTGCGAGATGAACAGCATGGAGGTGCCGTATTTCTGGCCCAGCTCCTTGACCAGCTCCACAACCGCCGCCTCCACCGTCACGTCGAGCGCGGTGGTCGGCTCGTCGAGAATAAGCAGCGACGGCTCCGCCATCAGCGCCATGGCAATGACGATCCTTTGCTGCTGGCCGCCGGACAGCTGGTGCGGATAGCTGTCCAGAATGCGTTTCGGGTCCGGCAGCTTCACATCCGTGACCACCTGGAGGGCGCGGGCGTAGGCTTCCTTCTCGGACACCCCGCGATGGATCATCGGCACTTCCATGAGTTGCTTGCCGATCTTCATGGCCGGATTGAGGGAGGCCATCGGCTCCTGATAGATCATGGCGATCTCGGAACCCCGGATCCGGCGCAGCTGATCGTGTGACATCGCCCCGAGATCGCGGCCCTTGAACTTGATCTTGCCGCCCACGATTCGCCCGGTCTTGCCAAGGTCCTGCATCACGCCCAGCGCCACGGTGGACTTGCCGCAGCCTGACTCGCCCACCAGCCCCACGGCTTCTCCGGGCATCACCCGCACGGAGAAGTCCATGACGGCGGGGATTTCCCTGAGCCGGGTGAAGAAGCTGATCGAAAGGTCCTCGATCTCCAGGATCGGCCCGTCATATCCGTCTTTCATCTTGTGTCCTCCGCGTCCCGGGCTTGACCCGGGACCTCATGGCAGGAGGCCCCGGGTCAAGCCCGGGGCGTGTGTTTCTCAATCCCTCAGGCTCTCTTCCCTGAGACCGTCCGCCAGCAGGTTCAGCCCCAGCACCAGCGAGAGCAGCGACAGCGCCGGTACCAGCGCCGGGTGCAGGTAGATCGACAGGAGCCGCCGCCCGTCGTTGATGGTGGACCCCCAGTCCGGGCTTTCCGGAGGCAGGCCGAGGCCGAAGAAGCCGAGCGTTCCCAGAAGGATCGTCGTGTAGCCGATGCGCAGGCAGAAATCGACGATCAGCGGCCCGCGGGCGTTGGGCAGGATCTCCCACAGCATGATGTACCACGGACGCTCGCCCCGCGTCTGCGCCGCCGCCACGTAGTCGCGGGTCTTGATGTCCATGGCGAGGCCCCGGACGATGCGGAAGACCGTCGGCGCGTTGACGAAGACCACGGAGACGAAGACCACGAGGATGCCCGAGGGGATGTCGAAAAGGTCGACGGGAGAGAAGTCCACCCTGGTGCCTGCCGCGTTCACCGCCGAGACATAGATCACCGCCATCGGCACCAGCACCACCGCCAGCCACGTCAGGTTCTTCTGTGGCTGGGTGCGGAAGCGGGCGTGGATCAGCACCCCGGCAAAGATCAGCGGAAAGAAGAACAACACCACCGCCATGTATTGCGGCAGGCCGGTCTGCATGATCTCCGGCGTCACCAGCAGGTAGAACAGCAGGATCACCGGGAAGGCGAGGATCAGGTTGGCGGCGAAGGACAGCACCATGTCGAGCCTGCCGCCGTAGTACCCCGCCGGCAGGCCCAGCGTGATGCCGACCATGAAGGCGAAGAGCGTGGCCAGCGGCGCGATGGCCATGACCACCAGCGAGCCCTTGACCATGCGGGAGAACACGTCCCGCGCGAGGTTGTCGCCGCCGAGGAGGTAATACGGATACACCCCCTCCGCGCCGGTCACGGGGGTGCCAGGCCCCTTGTTCTTCATCGCCGCGATCTGCGCCAGCGGATCGTGGGTGGAGATCAGGTCGAACACCCCGGTGAACACCGCCGTGTAGACCCAGAACATCACCAGTGCGAAGCCGATCATGCCGATGGTGCTGTCGAACAGCTTGCCATAGAGACCGAGCCTGCGCTTGTAGCGGATCGAGGCGACGAAGGTCACCACCAGCGCCACCCAGACGGGCCAGAACTGCGCGAGGATGCGGATGATGAGGCCGCCCCAGGACAGAGGTTCCATGGACTTCCTCCCTTAGCTGACGCTGATGCGCGGGTTGAGGTAGACGTAGCCGATGTCGGAAATCAGCTGCGTGACGAGCACCACCACGACGGAGACGACCGAGACGCCCATCAGCAGTTCGATGTCATTGTTCCCCGCCGCTTGCACCAGCGTCCAGCCGAAGCCCTTGTAGTTGAACAGGGTTTCCACGATCACCACGCCGTTCAGCAGCCAGGGGAACTGCAGCATGATGACGGTGAAGGGCGCGATCAGCGCGTTTCGCAGCGCGTGTCTCACCACGATGTTGCGGAAGCTCACCCCCTTGAGCCGGGCGGTGCGGATGTATTGCGCGGTCATCACCTCCGCCATCGACGCGCGGGTCATGCGGGCGATATAGCCCGTGCCATAAAGCGCGATGGTCAGCACCGGCAGGAAGAAGTTCTCGAAGGTCGCGTGCTCCATGGCGCTGGCCGCCGATCCCTTGAACCATTTCAGCCCCACGGCGGAGGAGGCGAAGACTGCGATGAAGATCACCCCCGAGACGTACTCGGGCGTCGCCGTCGTGGCGATGGAGACGGTGGAGAGCGTGCGGTCGAGTTTCGAGCCTTCCCGCATCCCCGCCAGCACGCCGATCAGCAGCGCCGAGGGCACCATCACGATCATCACCCAGAGCATCAGGAAGCCGGTGAGCGAGAGGCTGTCCGCCACCTTCTCCAGCACCGGCACCTTGAAGACGGAAGAGAACCCCCAATGCCCCTGCAACACGCCGCAGAAGTGGCGTGCCTCCTCCACCGGCTGGCCCGGCTCGGCGCAGCGGGCGCGGGTCTCGCCATCGGTGCCGGTGATCACGTACCCCGGCAGCACGCCGAGCCATTCGCCGTATTTCACCAGCACCGGCTGGGTATAGCCGCGATTGGCCAGCCAGGTTTCGACCTGGTCGTCGGTCATGCGGAAGTTGCCTTCCGATTTGGCCAGCTTTTCGAGGTTCGGATAGAGGTTGGTCAGGAAGAAGACCACGAAGGTTAGGCAGAGCGCGGTAAGGATCATCACCGCGATGCGCCTGAGGAGAAACAGTCCCATCAGCTTTCCCTGTCAGGTGGCATCAGGCAGCCATCGCCCGCCCCGACGCGGGGCGAGGGAGGAAAGGCCGCCCCCGGGGGAGCGGCCTTCGATGGTGTTGCGATCAGGATGCGAGGCCCAGCTTGTAGGGGTGGATCTCGAAGGACGGATGCATCTCCGCCCCGACGACACCCGGCTTGTAATGGCGGTAGAGCGAGCGCCAGTAGGGCTGGATGATGACGCTGTCGCCGCGCAGCGTGCTCTCGACCTTCTCCATCACCGCACGCCGCTTTTCGACGTCGGCAATCGAGAGCGCCTCGTTCAGCAGCGTATCGAACTCCGGGTTGGCATAGCCCGCTTCGTTCCAGGCCTCGCCGGAGCGATAGGCCAGCGCGAGGACCTGCACGCCGAGCGGACGGTGGTTCCACTCGGTGATGGAGAACGGGTACTTCGCCCAGTCGTTCCAGAAGGTCGAACCGGGCAGCACCGTGCGCTTGACCGGGATACCGGCATCGCGCATCTGCGCGGCGCAGGCGTCGGCGGTGTTCTTGGTGAAACCGTCGTCGAGCGAGATCAGCTCATGCTCCCAATCGGCCATGCCGATCTCTTCGAGCAACGCCTTCGACGCGGCGGGGTCAAAGGGCGCCGGGCCGATGTCCGCATATTCCGGATGCACCGGGGCGACGTGATGGTTCTCCGCCACGGTGCCGAGACCGGCATAGCCGAGTTCGAGACAGATGGCATTGTCCACCGCCTTCACCACCGCCTCGCGCAGCTTGGCCTCCGCGTAGGGCGCGCTATCGCCCACCAGCGTCTGCTGGTTGAAGCGCAGAACCACCGTGGAGCCGGTCACGACCTCGGACTTCTCCCAACCGATGGCATCGGCGATCTCGATGAACTCGTTGACGTTCTGATAGAGCATGTCGACTTCTTCGGACTCGACGGCGGCAATCCAGGACGCCGGGTCGGTGCCGTAGTCGATGTACTCGATGCGGTCGAGCGCGGCAGGGCCGTAGCCCTCGGCGCTGTCGCCCCACCAGGTATGATCGGTGTTCTTCACCAGAACACCCTTCACGCCCACCTCCAGGCTCTCCGGCAGGTAGGGCCCGGTCCCGATCGGGTCCTCCAGCATGGTCGCCGGATCGTGCGAGGCATGCACCACCGCCGCCGGGTAATCGGCCATGCCGACGATGATCGTGATGTCGGAGGTCGGCACCGTGACCTTGACGGTGTGATCGTCCACCTTGGTCACCGCGCCCTCGATCAGCTTGTTGGTCTCGGCGTCGATCAGGGTCGCCATGCGCCCGGCCATCGAGTTGCCCTCGACGCTCTTGTCGCACCAGTATTCGAACATCCGCACCACGTCATCGGCGGTGAAGGCATCGCCGTTGTTCCAGGTCACGCCCTGGCGCACGTGCAGCACGTACTCCGTGGCGTCGTCATTCGCCTCCCAGCTTTCGAGCAGCATGCCGCGCAGGCTGCCGTCGCGGTTGTATTCGACCATGTACTCCAGCCAGCCGCGCGCGAAGTTGGCGATCTGCGTCCAGTCGAAGGTACGCGGGTCCTTGAGCGCGCGAACGTCCTGCTGGATGCGCAGCGTGCCGCCCATCTGCATGTGCGAGGCGGCCTGCGCCGGGCTGCCGAGCCCGCCGAGCATGTAGGCGGCAGAGGCGGAAACCCCGAGCGCCGTGGCGCGGGTAAGGAATTCGCGGCGGTCGATCTGACCGGCCTTGAATTCGTCGGCATACATCTTGGCCGCCGGGTGGACCCCGGAAGCATCGGAGGGGTGCGTCATGATTGTCTCCCTGTGACACATGGTCTTTTATTGTCGGCTGACGAACCGGATGCCCGGCACGGGACGGGCAGGCCGGAAAGTCGCCTGATTATGAATGCATTGCGCCCTGTGAATCGCGCCGCGTCAACGTCCGCTTTCACCGTTTGTGGTCTGTTTGCGACATGACCACCATTCAAAAACGACAGGACGCCCGGTGCAAGGGATTTTCGTGCAAAACCGCGTGTTCAGGTCCGGGGCCTGGCCCGCGCCCGGAGCGCGGTCGGCGTCTGGCCGGTGTGGTTCTGGATGAACCGGGTGAAATAGGCCGCCGAGGCAAAGCCGAGATCGCGGGCGATCCGGCTGACCGGCGGCTGCGGCGCGAGCAATGCGAGGCGGGCGGCGTGCAGCTTGCGCTCGGTCAGGATGTCGGCGGCGGTCTTGCCGCAGGTCTGCCGGCACACCCTTGTCAGATGCGTCGGCGTCACGTCGAGCGCCTCGGCATAGAGCGCCATGGCGTTCGGGGTGCGGAAATCGCGGGTGACGCTCTGCGCGAAGCGGCGGGCGAGGCGGGTCGCGGCGCTGTCCTCGCCCTGGTCGAGATTGCCCGCCGCGACCTGCCGGTTCAGCCAGACCCCGAGCAGGCCGACATGGCCTTCGATGGCCTCATCGAAAAAGGGCCTGCGCTGGCTCAGCTCGCGCTGGATGGTGTCGAGTGTGCCGGTCAGTTCCGCCTGTGCCAGGCTGTCGCGGATGCGCAGGTGCATCGGCTCGTGCGGCAGCCTGCCGGTCAGAGCGGCCGGGCATTCGAGATAGAGCGCCTGCGCGGTGTTCGGCAACTCGACGGAAAACAGCGTGCCCGCGGGCAGGAAGAGCGCGCTGTGCATCGACAGCCCGCGCCGCACGCCGTTCACGATGACGCGCCCCTGGCCCCGGGTGATCCACAGCAGGACGGTGTCGGGTCGGTCGTGCTGCAACTCGTATTTCCACGCCGCCCCCTGCAGGGCAAGCCCGAAGGAGCCGCATTTGACCGGCCCCTTCGGCGCGGGCGGCGGCGGCATGGCCTTGCGCAGGAAGCCCGGAACGCTGCTCATGCCAGCACCCCGGGGTGGATCCTGGTCCAGCGCCCCATGCGTGCCCGGAACCAGGTGCGCTGGCGCTTGGCGAATTGCCGGGTGAGGATGGTGGCGCGGGTCGTCGCCTCGGCCTCCGTCATCTCGCCCCTGAGGACTGCGATCAGCTCCGCCGCGCCGATCGCCTTGGAAGAGGGCAGGGCCCGTGTGAAGGTCGGCAGGTTGGCGCGGGCTTCGTCCAGCGCCCCGGCCTGCAGCATTTTGGTAAAACGCTGCGCGATCCTTGGGCTCAGCCAGTCTTTTGGTGCATCGAACAGGGCCGTTTGTGCATGATCGAGCGGCAGAAGCGGCGGCGGCGTGTCGTCCTGCCAGTCGGCGAGGCCGCGGCCCGTCGTCCGCAGAACCTCCCAGGCCCGCATCACGCGGGCCGGGTTGTAACGGTCGATCCGCTCCAGCGTCCGCGCATCCAGCTCGGCGCAGATCGCCTGCAAGCCATGCTCCGCCAGCCGCGCCTCGCCCTCGGCGCGGATCCGTGGCGGGGTGAGCGGGATGTCCGCCAGCCCCTCGGTCAGGGCGGTGAAATAGAGCCCGGTGCCGCCGGTGATGATCAGCCGCTGCCCCGTTTCGAGCAGCGCCGCCACCGCGCGAAGCCAGTCGCCGACGGAGTAGGGCTGGTCCCCCGGCACATGGCCATAGAGCGCGTGCGCGGCCTGCCGTTCCTCCGCCTTTGACGGGCGCGCGGTCAGAATCCGCCAGTTTTCATACACTTGAATGGCGTCGGCATTCACGATCACGCCGCCCTGGTCTCGCGCCAGCGCCAGCGCCAGCGCGGACTTCCCGCTCGCCGTCGGCCCGGCGATCAGCACGTGCCGCGCCGGATCGAACCCCCGGGCCACCTCGCGCGCCGCTGCCATATGAGAGACTGCCATACTGCCCCGGTCCGGTCCTGATGTCGCGGCCCCGTGCCGCGCTGCAATGCGGCAGCCGGGCATTGCAGCCGCCACCGATTTACGCCAAACATGGCCGCGATCATAGTCCCCAGCCAAGACGGAGCGCAACATGACCGAGAGCGGCACGCCGGAAACCAAGTTCAAACGCGTGATGTTGAAGATCTCCGGGGAGGCGCTGATGGGCGACCAGGGTTACGGCCTGCATCCGCCGACCGTCCAGCGCATCGCAAACGAGGTCAAGGCGGTGCACGACCTTGGCGTCGAAATCTGCATGGTGATCGGCGGCGGCAATGTTTTCAGAGGCCTGGCGGGCAGCGCCCAAGGGATGGAACGCACCACCGCCGATTACATGGGGATGCTGGCGACGGTGATGAACGCGCTGGCGATGCAGTCTGCGCTGGAGGGGCTGGGGGTGTTCTGCCGGGTGATCACGGCCATTCGCATGGACGAGGTCGCCGAGCCCTACATCCGCCGCCGCGCCGTGCGCCACCTGGAAAAGAAGCGGGTGTGCATCTTTGCCGCGGGCACCGGCAACCCTTACTTTACCACGGACACCGCCGCCGCGCTGCGGGCCAACGAGATGGCCTGCGAGGCGATCCTGATGGGCAAGAACGGGGTCGATGGGGTCTATGACAAGGACCCGAAGCAGCACGCCGATGCAAAACGCTATGACAGCGTGACCTTCGACGAGGTCTTGTCGAAGAACCTCAAGGTCATGGACGCCAGCGCGATCGCGCTGACCCGGGACAACAACCTCGACATCATCGTGTTTTCGCTGGACGAGCCCGGTGGGTTCAAGGGGATCCTTGCGGGGCAGGGGACCTATACCCGCGTGCACGGCTGACCGTCCGTTTCATCGCCCGCAGGTCTCGCGGCGTCTCGCCGAAGTGTGTCTTGTAACTGCGGGTGAAGGCAGAGGGCGACTGGAATCCGGTTGCGGAGGCGATTTCGTGCACGGATTGCCCGGTTTCCTGCACCAGACGCCTTGCCCGCTTGAGGCGCAGGTCGAGGTAGACTTCCGCGGGCGTCATGCCGAAGCCGGATTTGCACCGGCTGCGCATCTGTTTCGGCGACAGCTCCAGCTCGCGGGCAATGACATCGAGCGGCAACGGCGTTTCGATATGCGCGGCCATCACCGATTGCATCCGGCCAAGCACCCTGTCGGGCGTGTCCTCCGAGCGGGCGGCGGGAGAGCCGAGGGCCTCCCCGGCGCGGCGCACCTCGGCCGCGAGTTCCGGGGCGACGGCGCGGGACAGCCAGGCCAGCAGCGCGTCCACCACCGGCAGGCCGCCGGGGCAGGTGAGCCGCTGCATGGAGAGCACGAAGGGCGCCTCGATGCGGGCAATCTCCGGCCAGAGCGGATCGCGGTCCGTTGGCAGATCGCCCGCCAGCACAGCCTCCCGGCCCGCCAGAAGACCGAGCTCGGCGAGGATCTGCGTCCCCGCGCCGATGCCGCCGATGGTGGCGCCCACCTGCGACGCATTGAGAAGGAAACCGCGCAGACCGAAGGGAATCCGCGCCAGCGGATCGCGCCCGGCAAAGACGAGGATCAGGTCGATCCCCGGCCCCCGCTCCCAGCCGGTGCAGTCCGGCACCAGGCGCGCGCCTTCCGCGGTGACGACCGGCTCGCCGGTCAGGGTGCGGGTGCGGAAGGTGACGAGGTCCCGGCCGGAACAGCGGTTGGCCAGTTCGAGCACATGGCGCGACAGCGCAATGTCGAGCATGGAGGCATCGGGGCACGCGACGAAACAGACCTGCATGGCATACTTTCAAAGCTGAGACTCGAGTTCGCCCGTTTGTGCGCCCGAAAGGTAAAGACTCCCTTTCCCGCTCCGGCGTTTTCCGCATCAAAGCGGTAAATTCCTGCACGCTTTTACCGGGATCTGCGCCTCTGGTTCATGATCGCGGGTCGGTCCCGATCATGCCGTCACGGCTCACCACGCCCGCGCAAAGCACCGCCGCCCGAGAGCTATCGCGGAATTTGCGGTTTTCCTCCAACGCCATGCTCTATACAACACGCCCGTTGCGGGTTTATAGCAACACCAGCTTTTGCCGCCACGGACCGGCGGCACCGAAGAGGGAGAGACAGGCAGATGTCCGCAGATGAATTCGAGCTCGATACCGATGATCTGAAACGCCGCATGGACGGCGCCATCGCCAACCTGCGCACCGAATTCGCCTCGCTGCGCACAGGGCGGGCCTCGGGCTCGATGCTGGAGCCGGTGATGGTGGACGCCTACGGCCAGATGACCCCGATCAACCAGGTCGGCACCGTCAACGTGCCGGAGCCGCGCATGGTGACGATCAACGTCTGGGACAAGGGCCTTGTGAACAAGGTGGAAAAGGCGATCCGGGACAGCGGCCTCGGCATCAACCCGCAGCTCAACGGCACCATCATCATGTTGCCGATTCCCGAACTGAACGAGGAGCGCCGCCGCGAGCTGGGCAAGGTCGCCGGGCAATATGCCGAGCACGCCCGCGTCAGCATCCGCAACGTGCGCCGCGATGGCATGGATCAGATCAAGAAGGGCAAGGCAGACGGCCTGTCCGAGGACGACCAGAAGCTCTGGGAACAGGAGGTCCAGGACCTCACGAACAAGTACATCAAGCTGGTGGACGAGCAACTCGAGACCAAGCAGGAAGAGATCATGCAGGTCTGAGCCACCACGGGGCGGCTTGCGGCCCCGGGCTCGACCCATGCCGATCGTCAGGACCGCCATGATGAACAAACCGCTCCGCGAGAGTAAAGGACCGCGCCACGTGGCCATCATCATGGATGGCAACGGTCGCTGGGCGACCATGCGCGGCCGCCCGCGACTGTTCGGCCATCATGCCGGCGCCAAAAGGGTCCGGGAGGTCGTGGAGGCCTGTCCGGACCTCGGCATCAAGTACCTGACGATCTTTGCCTTTTCGACGGAGAACTGGAAGCGCACGCAGGTCGAGGTGGCCGGGCTGATGAGCCTGTTCCGCCGCTACATCTCCAAGGAGGCACGCGCGCTGAAGGAGCGCAACGTGCAGGTGCGCTTCATCGGCGACCGCGTGCGGCTGGACAGGAAACTGACCGCGCTGATGGACGAGCTGGAGCAGCTGACCGCCGATTGCACCGGCACCAACCTCACCATCGCGCTGAACTACGGCGGCCGCGACGAGGTGGCCCGCGCGACTCAGCGGCTGGCGCAGGATGTGGCGGACGGCAAGCTCGATCCGGCGGACGTGGACGAGGAAACCCTGCCGAAGTATCTCGACACCCATGTGCTGCCGGACCCGGACCTTGTCATCCGGACCAGCGGCGAGGCGCGGATTTCCAACTTCCTGCTCTGGCAGTCGGCCTATGCGGAATACGAATTCGTCGACACGCTCTGGCCGGATTTCACCGGCGAGGAGCTTGGCCGCCTTGTGACCTCCTATGGCAAGCGGGAGCGCCGCTATGGTGCGGTGAAGACATGAGCGCGAACTGGGACGATCTGAAACCGCGCGTGCTGTCCGGGATCGCGATGATCGCCGTGGGTCTGATCGCGGTGTGGCTCGGCGGGCTGGTGTTCCAGCTGCTGATCGCGGTCATCACCGGGCTGATGGTGTGGGAACTGGTGCGGATGCTGGACCCGGCGCGGAAGACCGAAGCGCTGATCCTCGCAGGCATCACGGCGCTGGTGTCCATGCTGGCGATGCACCTGCCCCCGGCGGTGACCTTGCCGCTGCTGCTGGCGCCGTCGATGGTGGGCCTCGGCCGGATGGGACGGGGCGGCGTGACCTACGGGGTGTTTACCGCATTGATATTGCTCGCAGGCTTCGGGATGATGTCGCTGCGCGGCGAGTTCGGGCTCGTCTGGATGCTCTGGCTGGTGCTGGTGGTCGTGGTGACGGATGTGGCGGGGTATTTCGCGGGCCGGATGATCGGCGGGCCGAAGTTCTGGCCCCGGGTCAGTCCGAAGAAGACCTGGTCAGGCACCGTCGCGGGCTGGATCGCGGCGGCCATCGTCGGGGTGATCTTTGCGCAATGGACCATTGCCGGGACGGGCCTCGCGGGCGTGTCCATCGCGGTCAGCATGGCGAGCCAGCTGGGCGACATCGCCGAAAGCGCGATCAAGCGGCGGGCCGGGGTGAAGGACAGCTCGACCCTGATTCCGGGTCACGGCGGCCTGCTGGACCGCTTCGACGGGATGCTGGGCGCCTCGGTTTTTCTGGTGATCGCGGGTCAGATCATCGGTTTCCCGCCGGGCGTCTGAGGCCTCCATGCGGCGCGTGTCCATCCTCGGGGCGACCGGCTCCATCGGCCAGAATACCATCGACCTGATCGCCCGGGACCGGGAGGCCTACGAGGTCGTGGCGCTGACCGGCGGGCGGAACGTGGCGGCGCTGGCGCGGGACGCGGTGGCGCTGCGGGCGCAGGTCGCGGTTGTCGCCGACGAAAGCGCCTTGCCCGCGCTGCGCGAGGCTCTGGCCGGGAGCGGTGTCGCGGCGGCGGCGGGGCGCGCGGCGCTGATCGAGGCGGCGCAGCGGCCGGCGGATTGGGTGATGTCGGCGATTGTCGGCGCGGCGGGGCTGGAGCCCGGGCTCCGGGCGCTGGAAGGCGGCGCGGCGCTGGCGCTGGCCAACAAGGAAAGCATGGTCTGCGCCGGACCGCTGATGATGCGCACGGCGCGGGAGGGCAGGGGCACGCTCCTGCCGGTGGACAGCGAGCATTCGGCGGTGTTTCAGGCGCTGATCGGCGAGGATATCGCGGCGGTGGAGCGCATCGTGATCACCGCCAGCGGCGGCGCGTTCCGCGACTGGCCTCTGGACCGGCTCGACAACGCGACGCCGGAGCAGGCCGCGACGCATCCGAACTGGGACATGGGCCAGCGCATCACCATCGACAGCGCCTCGATGTTCAACAAGGCGCTGGAGCTGATCGAGACCCGGGAGTTCTTCGGCATCGACCCGTCGAAGATCGAAACGGTCGTGCATCCGGAATCGATGATCCACGCGCTGGTCGGCTTCCATGACGGGGCGCTGATGGCGCATGTGGGGATGCCGGACATGCGCCACGCCATCGGCTTTGCCCTGCATTACCCGGAGCGGCGGGCGCTGCCGGTCGAACGGCTCGATCTGGTGAAACTCGGGCAGATGACCTTCCGCCCCGCCTGCGAGACCCGCTGGCCGGCGCTGCGGCTGGCGCGGGAGGTGATGGCGCAGGGTGGGCTGTCGGGGGCCGTGTTCAACGCGGCCAAGGAGGTTGCGCTGGACGGATTCATCGAAAAGCGCATAAGCTTTACACGCATGGCGGGTGTCGTCGAAGAGGTTCTTAACCGGCTTTCGGCCCAGACGGGCCTTATTGATGCCGAAGTTACTCTTGATAACGCCCTGCAGGCAGACCATCTAGCGAGGGCGAAGGCCCGCGAGGTCATGGCTGTCTGACGACTCGGAAAGAGGGGGCAAGACCTTGGAATTCACTTCGCTGATCACGCAATTCGGCGGCCTCCTGTGGGCGGTCCTGTTCTTTGTCGTGGCCCTCTCGATCATCGTGGCGATCCACGAATACGGCCATTACATCGTCGGCAAGAAATCGGGGATCTTCCCGGAAGTCTTCTCGCTCGGGTTCGGGCCGGTGCTCTGGAGCCGGATGGACAAGGACGGCACGAAGTGGCAGCTCGCGGCGATCCCCTTTGGCGGATACGTGAAGTTCAAGGGCGACGCGAACCCCTCCGGCGGACGCGATGCGGCGGTCTATGACAGGATCTCCGAGGAAGAGCGGCGCTCGACCATGGACGGCGCCCCGCTCTGGGCGCGCACGGCCACCGTCGCCGCCGGTCCGCTGTTCAACTTCATCCTGTCGCTGATCATCTTTGCCGGGGTCTTCATGGTGCGGGGCCAGCCCGCCGACCCGCTGGTGATCTCCAGCCTCAAGCCGGTGCCCTTCGTGCAGGAACTGGAGGAGGGCGACCAGATCCTCGCCATCGCGGGCAAGGCCCTGCCGGACGCGGAGGACAAGGTGGCCTATGACGCCTTCATGGCGGCCCTGCCGCGTGAGCCGCAACTCGACTACCGGGTGCTGCGGGACGGGCGGGAATTGACCGTCACCGGCCCCTATTTCCTCGCGCCCATCGTCGGCAGCGTCGCGCCGCGTTCGGCTTCGATGGATGCCGGGTTGGAGACCGGCGACGTGATCACCAAGCTCAACGGCGAGCCGGTGTTTGCCTTCGAGCAACTGCCCGAAGTCATCGAAAATTCCGAAGGCGCCCCGGCGCAGCTGGAGATCTGGCGCGATGGCGAGGTGCTGACCCGTACCCTGACCCCGCGCCGGGTGGACGAGCCGCAGCCCGAGGGCGGGTTCCGCACTGTCTATCGCATCGGTCTGGGCAGCGGGTTGCTGTTCGAACCGGCAACCGAGCGCCTTGGTCTCGGCGAGGCGCTCGGCGATGCGGTGGCGCAGGTCGGCACCATCATGTCCGGATCGGTCTCCGGCCTGTGGCACATGGCGACGGGCGCAATCAGCAGCTGCAACCTCTCCGGCGCCATCGGCATCGCCCAGACCTCCGGCGACATGGCGAGCCAGGGCGCCGTCAGTTTCATCTGGTTCATCGCGGTGCTGTCCACGGCGATCGGGATGCTGAACCTCTTCCCGGTGCCGGTGCTCGATGGCGGGCACCTGGTGTTCTACGCCTATGAGGCGGTCTCCGGCCGCCCGCCGAGCGACAAGGCGCTGCGCGTGCTGATGTCCATCGGCCTGACTGTCGTGCTGGCGTTGATGATCTTCGGCCTGACGAACGATTTGTTCTGCTACTGACGACAATTCTCGGGGCAGCCGCCAAATTGCTGCCCCAATTCTGCGTCATCAAGGGTCCTGTAGATATGGGAGCCGAATCCATGCAGACGATTCAAGCCGGATACCGCAGCGTGAGCCTGCTGGTCACCATCAACTGGGACCGGCTGCTGTACATCGCGACGATCATCTTTGCCCTGTTTTTCGGGGCTTACCTCGGGGCGCTGCTGGTCTGATAGTCAAGCGCAAAATCCGGCGTGAGCCGGTTTGCGCCTATCACGGCAAAAACCGCAACATATGGTAGGACATAGGCCCATCGGCTTTTGACAACCCTCTCCAATCCCGGTAGTGACTTTGCAAGGGATGTCGGAGTGGATTGCGATAATGACGACTGTCGTTTCCGCGCAGAGCGCGCAAAAGGGTTTCATCGGGAACAACCGGGTTTCGAAGGCGTCGAAGGTGGTGGCCGTTGCCATTGCCCTCGCGGCCGGAGTCGGTGCCGTGAGTGTTCCGCAGGTTGCCTTTGCCCAGGCCTATGCCTTCAATTCCGTGACCATCGAGGGCAACGCCCGCATCGAGGGCAGCACCATCCTGTCCTATGCCGGGATCGCCCGGGGTCAGCAGGTCAGCGCCGCGCAGCTGAACGATGCCTATCAGCGGATCGTCGGCTCCGGCCTGTTCGAATCCGTCGAACTCATCCCGCAGGGCTCCACGCTGCTCATCAAGGTTGTCGAATATCCCACGATCAACCGCATCAACTTCGAAGGCAACAAGCGCATCAAGGACGATGACCTTGCGTCCATCGTCCAGTCGCAATCGCGCCGCGTCTTCAGCCCGCGTCAGGCCGAGGCCGACGCGCAGGCGATTTCCGAAGCCTACGCCCAGCAGGGCCGCATTGCCGCGCGGGTGACTCCCAAGGTCATCAAGCGCAGCAACAATCGCGTCGATCTCGCCTTCGAGATCTTCGAGGGCGGCATTTCCGAGATCGAGCGCATCGGCTTTTCCGGCAACGGCATCTATTCCGACCGCCGTCTGCGCCGGGTGCTGGAGACCAAGCAGGCGGGCTTCCTGCGGGCGCTGATCAAGAAGGACACCTTCGTCGAGGACCGCATCGAGTTCGACAAGCAGCTGCTGAACGACTTCTACGCCTCGCGCGGCTATGTCGACTTCCGCGTCACCGGGGTGAACGCCGAGCTGGCGCAGGAGCGCGACGGCTATTTCGTGACCTTCAACATCGAGGAAGGCCAGCAGTTCAACGTGGGCGAGGTCACCGTGACCTCCGACCTGCCCGAGGTGGACAGCGACGCCTTCATGAAGGCGGTGAAGCTGCGCAGCGGCGTGGTCTATTCGCCGATGAAGGTGGAGAACGAGATTGCCCGCCTCGAGCGCATGGCGATCTCCGAGGGGCTCAATTTCGTCCGGGTCGAGCCGCGCATCACCCGCAACGACCGTGACCTGACGCTGGACGTGGAGTTCATGCTGACCCGGGGCGAGCGCATCTTCGTCGAGCGCATCGACATCGAGGGCAACACCACCACGCTCGACCGCGTGGTGCGCGAGCAGTTCACCGTGGCGGAGGGCGATCCGTTCAACCCGCGCGCGATCCGTGAGAGCGCGGAGCGTATCCGCGCGCTCGGCTTCTTCAACACGGCAGACGTGCAGGCACGCGAGGGCTCCAGCCCGAACCAGGTGATCGTCGACGTCAATGTCGAGGAAAAACCCACCGGCTCGCTCAGCTTCGGCGGCTCCTACTCGACCACCGACGGCTTCGGCGCGTCGATCTCCTTCTCCGAGCGCAACTTCCTCGGGCGCGGGCAGGCCTTCAGCTTCGGCGTGCAGACCACCGCAGGCGCCAACCGCTACAACCTGAACTTCGTCGAGCCGCGCTTCCTCGGCCGGGACGTGGCCTTCGGCCTCGCGCTCAGCTATGCCGAGAGCGAGATCCTGACCAGCAACTACAACACCGCCGATGGCGTGTTCCAGCCGTCGATCACCTTCCCGGTGTCCGAGAACGGCCGTCTGCAACTGCGCTACACGCTGCGCTATTCGGACATGCGCGATCTGGATTATACCACCGTCTTCGGCAGCCCGACGCTCAGCGGCAAGGCAGAGGTCGGCGCGGAGATCGGGCGCGAGGCGGCTTTGGGCGAGCGCTATGACAGCTCGCTCGGCTATACCTTCAGCTACGACACCCGCCGCACCGGCCTGAACCCGAATGCGGGCGTGCTGCTGGAGTTCGGCCAGGACTTCGGCGGTCTCGGCGGCGATACGCAGTTCATCCGGACCAAGGCCAAGGCCGTGGCGCAGACCAAGGTGATGAACGAGGAAGTCACGCTGCGGGCCTCCATCGAGGGTGGCGCACTGAGCTATTCCAAGGGCTCCAGCCGGGTGACCGACCGTTTCGTGGTCGGCCCGAACCTGATGCGCGGCTTCGAATATGGCGGCATCGGCCCGCGCGAGAAGATCGCCGGGACGGACGTCAACGACGTGCTGGGCGGCAACTACTATGCCGTCGCCAGCTTCGAGGCGGAGTTCCCGCTCGGTCTGCCGGAGGAATACGGCATCACCGGCGGCGTGTTCTACGACGTCGGCTCGGTCTGGGGTTACGACAACCCGACGGGCAACCCGAACGTGCTCTATTCGGACTTCAACGCCCGGCACGTGGTCGGTTTCTCGATCTTCTGGGACAGCTTCATCGGCCCGCTGCGGCTGAACTTCTCCGAAGCGGTGAAGAAAGAGAAATACGACCAGCCGCTGAACTTCAACCTGTCCGTCTCCACCGAATTCTGACGCCATGCGCCGCGTGCTGGCCTGTCTGACGCTGGCGCTCTGGCCTCTGGCCGGGGCGGCGCAGCCGGTGGGCGGCGCTCTGAGCGAGGGTGTGGTGCAAAGCCCGATCCTCGTTCTGGAGCTGGAGCGGGTTTTTTCCGAGAGCGCTTACGGCAAGAGCACCATCGCCGACATCGAGCGCGAGAGCGCGGAACTGGCCGCGGAGAACCGCCAGATCGAAACCGAGCTGACCGAGGAGGAGCGCCGCCTGACCGAGCAGCGCGCCACCTTGTCGCCGGAGAATTTCCGCACGCTGGCGGACGCCTTCGACAAGAAGGTGCAGCGCCTGCGCGACGAGCAGGACGCCAAGGCCCGCAAGGTCAGCGCCCGTCCGGACGAGGCGCGGCGGCAGATGATCCAGATCGTCCAGCCAATCCTGCGCCAGATCATGGTGGACAGTCGCGCCGCGGTGATCCTCGAACGGCGGGCGGTGATCGTGGCGGTTTCGGACGTGGACGTGACGGACCTCGTGATCGAACGCATGGACGCGCAGATCGGCGCGGGCGACGACCTGCCGCCCCCCGCCGAGACCGCGCCCGCACCGGCGCCGGAGCCGGACGCAACGCCAGCGGCACCCACGCAGCCCTGAACCTTGCCCCGGTCCGTCCGGGTTGCTAGGCAGATGCAAACGACAAAGGACCCGGCCATGACCGACACGCTGCTTACCGCGGACATCCAGCTGATTCAGCGGCTGATCCCGCACCGCTACCCGTTCCTGCTCGTCGATCGGGTGATCGACATCGACGGCACCAAGTCCGCCGTCGGGATCAAGAACGTCACCATGAACGAGCCGCATTTCCAGGGCCATTTTCCCGGCCTGCCGATCATGCCGGGCGTCACCATCGTCGAGGCGATGGCGCAGACGGCGGCGGTGATGGTGGGCACGGCGCTGAACCTCGCGGACAAGGAGTTGAAGGTCTATTTCATGGCAATCGACAACTGCAAGTTCCGCCGCAAGGTGGTTCCGGGCGACCAGCTTCGGATGAAGCTGACCACGCTACGCGGCAAGCCCGGCGGCAAGGTCTGGAAGTTCGGCGGCGTGGCGGAAGTCGACGGCGAGATGGCCGCGGAATGCGAGTTCACCGCCATGATGGACCTGCCCGCGTGACCCCCGCGACGGTCCATCCGAGCGCCATCGTCGAAGAGGGCGCGGTCCTTGGCGGCGGCAGCTACATCGGCCCGTTCTGCCATATCGGCCCGGAGGTGGTGATCGGCCAGAACGTGACGCTGAAGAGCCACGTGGTGGTCACCGGCCAGACCGAGATCGGCGACGAGACCACGGTGTTTTCCTTCTCCGTGCTGGGCGAGATCCCGCAGGATCTCAAGTTCAAGGGCGAAAAGACGAAGCTGGTCATCGGCAAGCGCAACCGCATCCGCGAGCATGTGACCATGAACACCGGCACCGAGGGCGGTGGCGGCGTCACGCGCGTCGGGGACGACGGGCTGTTCATGGCGGGCTGCCACGTCGCGCATGACGCGCAGGTCGGGAACCGGGTGATCGTGGTAAACTCAGCCGCGCTGGCCGGGCATTGCGTGCTGGAGGATGACGTGATCATCGGCGGGCTCAGCGGTGTGCACCAATGGGTGCGCATCGGCAAGGGCGCGATCATCGGCGCGGTGACCATGGTGACGAACGACGTCATTCCCTATGGCCTCGTGCAGGCGCCGCGCGGCAAGCTCGACGGGCTGAACCTCGTTGGCCTCAAGCGCCGGGGCGTGGCCCGTTCGGACATCACCGCGCTCAGGGCGGCGTTCCAGATGCTGGCACAGGGCGAAGGCGCCTTCCAGGACCGGGCGCGCAGGCTCGGAGAGGAGACCCAGAGCGATTACGTTCGCGAGATCGTCGACTTCGTGCTGGGCGACAGCGACCGCTCGTTCCTGACGCCGGGCTGATCCCGGTGCTTGCGTTGATCGCCGGGCGCGGGGCATTGCCGCCTGCGGTGGTGGCGGCCTTGCCCGATGCGCCGCTGATCTGCGCATTGGAGGGGTCCGAGCCGGATCGGCTGACCGCGGATCATGTGTTCCGTCTCGAACGGCTGGGTGGGTTCCTGAACGGTTTGAAACGCCGGGGCGTGACGGAGCTGTGCCTGTGCGGCAGCGTCGATCGCCCCCGGCTCTCGCTGCTACGACTGGATTTCGCAACCTTGAAACTCGTCCCCGGCATCAAGCGCGCGCTCGCCCATGGCGATGATGGCGCCTTGCGGATCGTGATTGCGCTGATCGAGGAGGCGGGGTTCAAGGTCGTGGCCGCGCATGAGGTTGCGCCTGCCTTGCTGCCGCCTGCCGGGGTGCTGACCAGGGTCCAGCCGGACAAGGAAGCCCGCCACGCGGCGGAGGAGGGCGACCGGGTGTCGCTCAGCCAGGCTCGCGAGGATCTCGGGCAGGCCTGCGTGGTGCGCGGCGGCGAAGTGATCGCCCGCGAAGGGCAGGACGGAACGGATGCGATGCTGGCGCGGATGGAGCCGAGCCCCGGCGCGGTGTTCTACAAGGCGACGAAACCGGGACAGGACCGGCGGGCCGACCTGCCAGTGATCGGCCCGGAGACCGCGCGACGGGTCGTTGAACTGGGCCTTGCGGGTATCGTGATCGAGGCGGGCGGTGTCATGGTGCTGGACCGCGCCGAGGTGATCCGGACGCTCGACAAGGCGGGTCTGTTCCTCTGGGTCCGGGAAAGGGCGGTCTGATGCGGGTGTTCATCACGGCGGGCGAGGCTTCCGGCGACAAGCTGGGCGCGGCCTTGATGCAGGGTCTCAAGGACCTGGTTCCGGATGTCACGTTTCGCGGCATCGGCGGGGCGCGGATGGCGGCCGAAGGGCTGGAGAGCCTGTTTCCCATGGATGAGATCAGCATCATGGGGATCGGCGAGATCCTGAAGGAATACCGCCACCTGAAGGCGCGGATCCGGCAGACGGCGGAGGCGGTGATCGCGGAGCGCCCGGACGTGCTCATTACCATCGACCTGCCGGAATTTTCCCTGCGGGTGAACCGGCTGGTGAAGGCCGGATCGGATGTGCGGATCGTGCACTACGTCGCGCCGACGGTCTGGGCCTGGCGTCCGGGGCGGGCGGCGAAGATGGCGGCGCATGTGGACCAGGTTCTGGCGCTGTTGCCGTTTGAGCCACCGTATATGCAAGCCGCCGGGATCGCCTGCGATTTCGTCGGGCATCCGGTGGTGACGGACCCGCAGGCGACAGAAGCAGAGGCGGAGGCGTTCCGGGCGGGGCAGGGCATCGACGGGCCGATGGCCCTGATGCTGCCGGGCTCGCGCCGGTCCGAGATTTCCCGGCTGATGCCGATCTTCTCCGATGTCGCGCGGCGTTTGCACGCGGCGCGTCCCGACCTGCGGCTGGTGGTGCCCGCCGCGCCCAACGTGGCGGCGGCGGTGCGCGAGGCAGTCTCGGGCTGGCCCGGATCGCCGCTGGTGATCGCGCCGGACGGCGACGCGGGCGGCGCGATGAAACGCGCGTCGTTCAAGGCGGCGGACGTGGCGCTGGCGGCGTCCGGGACGGTCTCGCTCGAATTGGCGGCGGCGGGCACGCCGATGGTGATCGCCTATGACATGAGCTGGCTTAGCCGCCAGATCATCGGGCGGATGTTGCTGGTGGATACGGTAACCCTGGTCAATCTGGTGTCCGAGACCCGCGCGGTGCCGGAATTCATCGGCCAGAAATGCCAGCCGGAGCCGATTGCGAAGGCGGTGCTGGAGGTTCTGGACCATCCCGGTGACCAGCAGGCGGCGATGGACCTGACCATGCAGCGCCTTGGCCGGGGCGGGGATTTCCCCGGTCTGCGGGCGGCACGGGCGGTGCTGGACGGGCTGCCGGGGTCAGCGACACGGCACTAAAGCGCCCCGCCTTGAACCTGAGCCACAAATACCCTGTCGCACCTGCGGTGCTATCGGGACATGTGTGGCGCAGGGTCATTCGGGGAAAAGGCGGGACGCTGCAAGGCTTGGGACCCACCCTGCCGCGGAGCAACGCCCGGTCAATGCGCGTCGTCCCAGATGCCGATGACCTGGTAGTATCGGCATTCCAGTTCCGGAGGGCGTTTGCGCAGGTAGGTCACGTCGTATTTCATCACGAAGCCGATCGGGTTCTGGCTCGCCACCCCCATCACCGCAAGCAGCGCGTTCGCCGCCCGTTCGTCTCCCGTCTTTTTGCCGTCGTCGGCGAAGGTGCCGAAGGTGTCGTCCGTATAGCACGCCCAGACCAGATCCCCGCCCCAATGCTTCGGCATCCGGCCCATGTAGCCGGGGTAAAGCGACTTGATCAGCGTGGTCACGGAGCCGGTCATGCCGATCTTTTTCCACTGGCGGAACAGGCCGCCGTGCTTTGGATAGTTGGCCGCCATCGAGATCAGTCCGAGCGCGGTCTTGCGCGCCGGGCTGGGTTCGGGAAGGGTCGGCAGGACATGAAGCGGCGGATCGCCCGCCTCGGTGCGCGGCGCGAAATAGACGATGAGGTTGCGCCGATCCTCCGGATCGCTGCCACTGTCCGCCTCGGGTTTCATCCGGCCATAAGAAAACACCCCGTACTCCGCACCGCCCACATGCCAGCCGCGCCGCGTGTCGCCGCGCCAGCCCCAGGTCACGATGGCGGAGAAGTTGAGGTAGGGGAACTGCGTGTGCAGGTCCTTGACGATCGTTTCGGCGTAGCCCTGGCAGTTGGTGAGCGCCTTGCGATGCTTTGCCTTGAGTTTGGTGTCGAAGTAGTGCTTCACGACCGCCTCGCGCTCGCGGCGGTCATAGCAGCGGTTGACCTGCTGGCGCACGGTGTCGACGATATGGGCCAGTTGCCCGGCGGGATCTGTGGGCACCGATTCGTATCCGGCGGCCTCGGCAATGACGGCGGCGGCCTCGGCCTCGCCGAAGGGTTCGCCCGCCGCTTCGGCTGCCCTGCGGGCATGGATCACCTTGCAGGCCCCGAAGGCCGACACCGCCGCCATGGCAAGGCTCTGGTAATTCCCGCCGACGCGGATCATCTCGCGCGGGTCGCCATAAGACAGATCATAGGTCTGCCACAGCAGGTTTTTCTTGTGCTCCTGCGTGGTCAGCGCGGTTTCGATGGCCGTCAGCGCATAGCGCAGCGCATCGGGGTTGATGTTGAAGAGGTCGTCCTCGACGGACGTGAGTCCGCCCAGAGCGGGATCGGCCCGGCGCGCGGCGATGCTTTCAAGGATGTCGGTCGCGGTCTTGATATGCGTGATATGGTCGGACTGGAGCAGCCACTCGATCACCGCCTGGTAGACCTTTTCCTCCAGTTCGTCGAACAGGGTTTCCATGTCGGTCTTGAGGTCGGAGACCTGCCGTTGCAGCGCCTGGACGGCGCTGTAGATCTTGTCCTCCGTGGTCGGCACCGGCAGGAAGGAGGCGATGGCGGCCACCCCGAAGGACACCGCCCCGAGACCCGCCGAGAGTTTGCCGGCCCAGGTCAGGCCCTGCATCACCGTCTGGAAATCGTTCAGCGTCTTGCCCGCTTCCGAGAGTTTGGCCGCTTCCTTTTGCCAGCCCTCCAGCTTGTCGGCGGCGGCCTTGGCGTAGCCTGCGTAGGTCTTGGCGGTTTTGGCGACGTGGGCGGCATCGGTCATGGCGGGCGCTCCTGAAATCTTCGGCTGAAAAAATGCAATCGGGCAAGGCAACCCGGTCAGGTTCCCGTAAAACTCCGGTCAATCAAGACATAACTGTCTGCCGGGTATGAAAAAGCCCCCGGAGGCGCGGGGCATCCGGGGGCTTTGGCCGTCTTTGGGACGGGATTTACTGGTTCAGCGAGGACGCCTGCTCATAGGCGGCGGTGAAGCCGTTCAGCGACATGTCGACCGCGACCTTCTGATCCGGGGCCAGCGCCGGGATGATGGTCACGACGCCCTTGGCGCCCGCCTTGAAGCGCTGGATGTCCTCGGCGGTGAAACCGACACGGGCGTAGCAGCCCACCGGCGCACAGAAGCTGTAGTCATAGCGCCGGGCCTGGCCGCCATCGACGGAGACCGCGAGCTTCTGGGTCAGCAGGGTTTCGAGCGGCACGACGAAGGTGCCCCCGGCCACCGCGCGGCCGCCGTTGTTGAGCTTGAAGATGCTGACCTCGGCGACGGAGGCACCGTTCTTGTCCTTCAGGAGCTGGTACATCTGGCAGACTTCGTCCTGGCCTTCGACCCGGAGGCACTGCAGGGACCAGTCGCCGAAGGTGTCCTTGATGTAGGTCTGCGGCTGGTTCGGATTGCCCTGCGACTCAGGTGTATCCTCCTCGCCGAGGTCGAGCGCACCGCCGATGTTGGTGCTGCCGGCCTGCGAATCCTGGGCCGGCTCGGCGGCCGGTTCCGTTGCGGTGTCCTGGGCCAATGCCGGCGCCGCACCGAGCGCGGCCAGAAGCGACAGAAGAAGAATGGGTCTTGTCATGGATGTCCTCTGAAATCCTCTTTCGGGTTACCCGTCGCTTAACACGTCAGCGCGGCAGTGTCAGGGTCGAAATACCTGACCTTCGCGAACCCGGGCCAAAAATTGCCGTGAACGGCGGGTCACAAACGGTTGAATAGGCTGTAAAATTTGAAAAGGGGCCGGTACGGCCCCTTTCCGTTTCACTCCCTGTCGGACTGGCCGACTTTTCATTGATCGGAACGCTACGAGAAGTCAAAGCGGCGGTCAACAGGGTTTTTTCACGGAATTTCTGCCGCAGCGCAGAAGGTTAACCGAATGTCGGTCCGGGCCGCCGTCCCCGGGGGCGCGTCTGCGCCGGATGCGAAAAAAGCCGCGCCCGGGGGCGCGGCCAGTCTGACAGGGAGGAAGTCTGTCCGGGATAGGAGAGGACATGTCATCCCGGACAGATAGACTATGGCATCAATTGGTTAAGGATGTATGTTCAGCCTTGGAATTATCGGGAGCGTAGCATGACGGACGGCATTTTCGTGGGCGGCGGCGGCCCGCAGTACGGGGAAAAGCAGCATCTGACCCTGAAATATGCCAACCGTCACGGCCTCGTGGCGGGCGCGACCGGGACCGGCAAGACGGTGACGTTGCAGATCCTCGCGGAAGGGTTCTGCAAAGCGGGCGTGCCGGTTTTCATGGCGGATGTGAAGGGCGATCTGTCGGGCATGGCCAAGGCCGGGGACCCGGCGGGCAAGCTGCACGGCCCGTTCATGGAGCGCTGTGCCACCATCGGTTTCGACGATTTCGGCTACGAGGCGTTTCCGGTGACCTTCTGGGACCTGTTCGGCGCGCAGGGTCACCCGGTGCGCACGACGGTTTCGGAGATGGGACCCTTGCTGCTGGCACGGCTGCTGGAGCTGAGCGAGGCGCAGGAGGGCGTTCTGAACATCGCCTTCCGCGTGGCGGATGAGGAAGGGCTGCCGCTGCTCGATCTGAGCGACCTGCAGGCGATGCTGGTCTGGGTCGGCGAAAATCGCGAGAGCCTGTCCCTGCGCTACGGCAACATCTCCACCGCCAGCGTCGGCGCGATCCAGCGGCGGCTTCTGGTGCTGGAAACCCAGGGCGGCACGGCGCTGTTCGGGGAGCCGGCGCTGGATCTGGCGGACCTGATGTACGTCGATGCCGAGGGGCGCGGGCGGGTCAACATCCTCGCCGCCGATACGCTGATGCAGAGCCCGCGGCTTTACGCGACCTTCCTGCTGTGGCTGCTCAGCGAGCTGTTCGAGGAACTGCCGGAGGTGGGCGATCCGGACAAGCCGAAGCTGGTGTTCTTCTTCGACGAGGCGCATCTGCTGTTCGACGGCGCGCCGAAGGCGCTGGTCGACAAGGTCGAGCAGGTGGCGCGGTTGATCCGGTCGAAGGGCGTCGGTGTCTATTTCATCACGCAGAGCCCGGACGACATCCCGGAGGACATCCTCGGTCAGCTGGGCAACCGGGTGCAGCACGCGCTCCGGGCGTTCACCGCGAGGGACCGCAAGGCGCTGAAACTGGCGGCGGAGACCTACCGCGAGAACCCGGCCTTCGACATCGAGGAGGCGATCCGCGAGGTCGGTGTCGGCGAGGCGGTGACCTCGATGCTGCAGAAGAAAGGCGTGCCGGGGATGGCGGAGCGGACGCTGATCCGCCCGCCGTCGTCGCAGCTTGGCCCGATTGACCCGGCGGAGCGCGGCGGGGTGCTGGGCGCCTCTGCCCTGCGCGGCAAGTACGACACAAGGCTGGACCGCGAGTCGGCCTTCGAGATGCTGAAGAAGCGTGCGGACGACGCGGCGCGGGCAGCGGAAGCGGCGGAGAAGGCCGAAGAGGAAGAGGAGGCGGCGGCGCGGGAGTACAACGCCGGGCGGCGCTACTCCGGCACGCAGGTCGGACGCTCCACGTCGAAGCCGGTGCGGCGGACGCGGGAGGAAAAGAGTTTCGGCGAGCAGATGCAGGACATGGTGGTCAAGGAACTGACCGGCACCACCGGGCGGCGCATCGTCCGCGGTATTCTGGGCGGGCTGTTCAAGGCGCGGTAAAAGCCGCTGACGGCTTTTGCCTTTTGGCTCAGCGGCGGAGCACCGGGGCCAGCGCGGCGATGAGCAGCGCCATGACCCCGATCAGCCCGAGCGAGACCCTGAGCGAGGTCAGCTCCGCGATGAAGCCGATGGTTGGCGGGCCCATCAGCATCGCGCCGTAGCCCAGGGTCGCCACCGAGGCGATGGCCTGACCCGGCGGCACATGCGGGTCGCGCGCGGCGCGGGAAAAGCCCAGCGGAATGACCGCCGCGTAACCGATGCCCATCAGGACGTAGCCCGCCAGCGCCGGAGTGAAGCCCGGCAGGCCGACGGCGAGCAGGTAGCCAGAGGCGGCGAAGAGGCCGCTGGCCCGGGCCACCTTCATCGGGCCGAAGCGGGTGATGAGCCCGTCGACGCAGAGCCGCATCGCGACCATGGTGGCGGAGAAAACGGCGTAGCCGAGCGCTGCCTGCGACTGGCTGGCGCCGATGACATCGTGCAGGTAGACCGCGCTCCAGTCCGCCGCTGCGCCCTCGCCGACCCCGGCGCAGAGCGCAATGACCCCCACCAGCACCAGCGGCCCGCGCGGCAGGGCGAAGATCGGGCCTTTCTTCCCGGGTGCGCTCCGCGCCGACTGCCAGGGGCTGCGCATCAGCGGGCCAAAGAGCAGGCCAGCGGCCAGGGCGGTCAGGGTGAAGTGCCACTCCAGCGGCAGCCCGGCCTTCGTCGCCAGCCAGCCGCCGCCCGCGCCGAGACCGGCCCCGAGGCTCCACATGGCGTGGAAGGAGGACATGATCGACTTGCCCGAGGCGCGTTCGACCTCTGCCGCCCAGCTGTTCATGGTGACATCCATCGCGCCGTGGCCGATCCCGAAGAGGAAGAGCGCAATGCCAAGCACGACGGTGCCGGGCGCGAAGCCGATCAGCAGAATGGAGGCAAGGTAGAGGGCGGCGAGGGCCACGGTCACCGGGTAGGCGCCGCGCCGGTCGGCCATGCTGCCCGCCAGCGGGAAGGAGATCAGCGCGCCGATGCCCATGACCAGCAGGAACAGCCCCAGGGTGGCGTCGCTCAGGGAGAACCGCTCGACCACCGCAGGCACGCGGGAGGCCCAGGCCCCGAGGAGGGAGCCGTTCAGCGCGAAGGTGGCGGAGACCGCGATGCGGGCGCGGGTCGAGTAGACGTCAGACATGGAGGACTTTCATCGGGCTTTGGGCATAAGGCCGGGTCTGTGGCTCCGGCGCGTCGGTGACGAGGCCGGTGAGCCGCCCGAGCGGGGCGACGTGATGGCGAGTGGTGCGGCCGAGCTTGGCGGCGATGGTGGGTATCCACGTCTCGTGCGCGGCGTCCAGCATGGCGCGTTTCACTTCCGCTTCATCGCCGTCGTCCGACGAGAGGCCGAAGTCCAGCGACAGCCCGCAGGCCCCGAGGAACGCACGGTCGGCGGCGATGGCTTCGACCTGCCGCACCGCGTCGTGGCCCACCGCGATGGCCCCGCCGGGCGAGAGGCGGCCGCCGATCATCCGCGTCGGGATGCCCTTGGCCAGCGTGACCTGGGCCACGGCAGGCGCAGGCGTGACGACGAGGGCCTGCGGGAGCGGTGGGAGCGCGTGGGCGAGGGCGAGCACGGTGGTGCCGCCGTCGAGCAGCAGCACCATGCCGTCCTCGATCAGCGGCAGGGTGGCGGCGACGATTCTCTGGCGCGCCTCGACATGCTCGCCCAGCCGCGCCAGCGTCGGCGGCGAGAGCCGCGCGACGGGCAGGGCGCCGCCACGGATGCAGCGGCCATAGCCCTGCGCTTCCAGTGCCTTGAGGTCCCGGCGGGCACTGTCGGTGGAGATGCCGAACTCCTCCGCAAGTCCGGCCAGCCGCAGGCTCTCACCCCGTTCGAGGCGTTGGCGCAGCAGGTCCTGCCTGGCCTCGGGGCTGTGGAGGGGGGGATCGGTGATCATGCGGCCTCTTGCGGTGTTTTGCGGCAAGTTGCGGCAATCTGCGGCAAAGTGCAAGCGGTATGGTGCGGATAAACCCGCCTCCGTCCTCGTCCCCTGAAACGGAAAACGCCCGGGTCGAAACCCGGGCGCTCGTGTTCGGTCAGGCTGGCAGGGCTCAGTTCGCCGCCAGTTCCTTCGGCAGGCGGAACGTCCAGACCATGCCACCCTGGTTCAGGTAGGAGACCTTCTTGGCCACTTCACCGCCCCAGAGCGGAACCGCGCCGCCCCAGCCGGAGACGATGGAGACATACTGCTCGCCGTCCTGCTCCCAGGTGATCGGCTGGCCGACGATGCCGGAGCCGGTCTGGAAGGACCAGAGCACCTCGCCGGTCTCGTCGTCGAGTGCCTTGAACTCACCTTCCGGGGTGCCGTAGAACACCAGGCCGCCAGCGGTGGTCATAACGCCGCCCCAGAGCGGAGCCTCGTTCTTGGCTTCCCACTTGATCTCCAGCGTGTCGGGGTCGATCGCCTTCAGAGAGCCGATGTGATCCTCGTAGTTCGGCTTGATGGTGAAGCCGGAGCCGAGGTAGGCCGCGCCCTTCTTGTAGGCGACCGGCTCGTTCCAGATGTCCATACCCCATTCGTTGGACGGCACGTAGAAGTTGCCGGTGCGCTGGGAGAAGGCCATCGGCATCCAGTTCTTGCCACCAAGGAAGGACGGGGAGGCGAAGACGACCTCACCCTTCGCACCATCGGCTGCCGCGGTCGGATCGCCCGGGCGGTTCTCTTCGTTGAAGATCGGGCGGCCGTTCTCGTCGATGCCCTTGGCCCAGGTGATGTCCTTCACGAAGGGCGTGGAGCCGACGTATTTGCCGTCCTCGGCGTTCAGCACGTAGAAGAAGCCGTTGCGGTCGGCGGTCGCGAGGCGCATCTGGCCGTCGCGGCTGTCGTAGGCAACCACTTCGTTCACGCCGTCATAGTCCCAGCCTTCGCGCGGAGTGGTCTGGAAGTGCCACTTGATCTCGCCGGTGGCCGGGTCGATACCGACGCGGGAGGCGGCATAGAGGTTGTCGCCGGTGCCGTCGTTCTTCTGGCCCGCGTCGCGCAGCCAGCTGTTCCACGGGGCCGGGTTGCCTGCGCCGAAGATCAGCGTATCGGTGCGGGCGTCATAAGAGCCGCCGAGCCAGGTCGCGCCGCCGCCGGTCTTCCACATGTCGCCCGGCCAGGTCGCATTGAGCGTGCCGGTCATGGTGGATTCCTGGCCGTTGAGCGTGCCCATGTGGCCTTCGATCATCGGACGGGTCCAGACGATCTCGCCGGTGTCGGCGTTGCGGGCCTGCACTTCGCCGACGATGCCGAATTCGCCGCCGGAGTTGCCGGTCACGACGAGACCGTTCACGATCAGCGGTGCGGCGGTGTAGGAGTAGCCCGCCTTGTAGTCGGCGATCTTGTCACGCCAGACGACGTCGCCGGTGTCCTTGTTCAGCGCGACGAGGGTCGCGTCGAGCGTGCCGAAGATGACCTTGTCGCCGTAGATCGCCGCACCGCGGTTGATCACGTCACAGCAGGGCAGAATGCCTTCGGGCAGGCGGGCGTCATACTGCCAGAGTTCCTTGCCGGTCTTCACGTCGATGGCATACATGCGGCTGTAGGAGCCGGTGATGTACATCACGCCGTCATAGACCAGCGGCTGGGTCTCCTGGCCGCGCTGCTTCTCGCCGCCAAGGGAGAAGGCCCATGCCGGAACGAGGTTCTTGACGTTGGTCTTGTTGAGGGTCTCCAGCGGCGAGTAGCGCTGCAGGTTGCGGCCCATGCCGTTGGTGACGACCTGGTTGGTCATGGTGGCGTCATTGGCCAGCATGTCCTCGGTCACCTGAGCCGACGCGCCGGATGCGGCGAGCAGGGCGATGGTGACGGCTGCGACGAATTTGTTCATGTGTCTCCTCCCGTGAACAAGCAGTGGTCTCCCGGAGCCGGACCAGTGTCCGACGGGGTCTTGCTGCCCAGAGCCTATAAGCAGATCACGCAACCGTGGTACGGGCCATAGGTCGTACGACTGTTCGGCACTTGACAGGAGGCGGGCGATTCGCGGCGTGTCGGAATCGCCCGGGGCGGGCGGCCCGGGCCAGGGCACGGGCCCTGCCGGGGCGGACGCTTACTGGCCGTCGATGGCGGTGTTGTCCTGCGGCGAGATCGACCCGAGGTAGGCGAGAATGAAGTCCTGCACCGTGCGGTCCTCGATGCCGACGTGGCGCATCTTGGTCCCCGGCATGAAGCCGTCGTTGTCCTCCATCCAGGCGCGCAGCGCCGCCGGGGTCCAGACGATGCCGGAGGCGGACAAGGCTATGGAATAGTCATAATCTTCCACCGATCCGGCGGCGCGATTGAGCACGTTCTCCAGCGGCGGCCCGTAGGACGGATCGGTGCTGTTCGGGGCGTGGCAGCGGCGGCATTCGCCGTCGAACAGGGTCTTTCCCGCGGTGACCTTGACCTCTTCGAAGGTGTCGGCAAGGGCCGGGGCCGCGCCCAGGAAAGCGGCCATCAGGAGGGGCAGGGTACGCATCGTCTTGATCCTTTCTTCAACCTGGCCGCACCCTGTACCCGAGGGGCGGCAATCTTGTTGATCCATGTCAACGGATGCGTGAGTCTGCCTTGTCCATTGGTCGTATATCGGGGCAAACTCGCCCTGATACTCTGAAAACAGAGATACTCTGGGAGGAGAGCCATGAGCTTCATGAGACTTCTGGGCAGCGCCGCAAGCGTGCTGGCCCTGACGGCAGGCGTGGCCTGGGCCGAGATGCCGGTGCTGCGTGCGGCCGTGCAGGAATCCGGAACGGTCAACTGGGAGTTGACCACCATCAAGGATAACGGCTTCGACACCGCGCACGGCTTCGAGCTTCAGGTGCAGGGCATGGCCGGCGGTCCGGCGGCGCAAGTGGCGTTCCAGGGCGGCGAGGCGGATGTGATCGTCTCGGACTGGCTCTGGGTGGCGCGACAGCGGTCTGAGGGCAAGGACTTCGTCTTCGTGCCCTACAGCCGCGCGGTTGGTGCGCTGATGGTCCCGGAGGGCAGCGCGGCAACGAGCCTTGCGGACCTCAAGGGCCAGAAGATCGGCATCGCCGGCGGACCGCTGGACAAGAGCTGGATCATCCTGCGGGCCTACGCACAGCAGGAATACGGCATGGACCTCGCCGCGGAGACGGAACAGGTTTTCGGCGCCCCGCCGCTGATTTTCAAGACCGGCGTCAGCGGAGAGCTGGGCGGCGCGATCAACTTCTGGCACTTCCTCGCCAAGATGGAAGCTGCGGGGATGAAACCGCTGGTGACCGTGGACGACGCGGCAATGGCGCTCGGCCTCGACCCGCAGACACCGCTGCTCGGCTATGTCTTCAAGGGCGAGATGCTGCGCGACCATCCGGAGCTGGTGCAGGGCATGGCGCAGGCATCGCGCGACGCTAAGGACCTCCTGAGCACCTCCGACGAGGCCTGGGAGGCGATCCGGCCGATCATGAACGCCCAGAGCGACGCGCAGTTCGACAAGCTGAAGGAAGGCTTTCGGGCCGGCATTCCCGCTCCGGGCCCGGTGGATGAGGTCGCGGCAGGCAAGATGCTGAAACTCATGGCGGATCTGGGCGGTGCCGATCTTGTCGGCACCGCGACGGAGCTGCCCGAGGGGCTGTTCGTGCAGCCCGGATCGTGATGGGCCTGACGCTGGTTCACGACCGCGATACACAGGCGGGCGACGTGGTCGCCCGCCTCGACCTGCCCGGCCTGTCGCTGGGGGGGCGGGCCGTGCTTGGAAAGGTCTCGCTGCACCTGCGGCGGGGCGAGACGCTGGCGCTCACCGGTCCGTCCGGAGCGGGCAAGACGACTCTGGTGCGCATTCTCGCGGGGCTGGAGACGCGGCACGAGGGCGACGTGATCGTGCCGGAGCGCATGGCCATGGTGTTCCAGGAGCCGACCCTGCTGCCCTGGCGGACCTTGCGGGACAACATCACCCTGACCACCGACCTTGCGGCCGAGGCGGCGGAGAAAATCCTTGCGGATGTTGGGCTTGCCGGGCGCGGCGGGGAATTTCCCGGCGTACTCAGCCTCGGTCAGCAACGCCGCATGGCGCTGGCCCGGGCCTTTGCGGCGGAGCCCGAGCTGCTCCTGATGGACGAGCCGTTCGTGTCGCTGGACGACGCCTTGGCGGGCGAGATGATGAGCCTTTTCGAGCGGCTCCGCGCCGCGCATCGGGTCACGACGCTGATGGTCACCCATTCCGCCAGCGAGGCGCGGCGACTGGCCACGCGGGTCCTGCGTCTGCAGGGATCACCCGCGACACTTGCGTGAAGAGCGCCGCGTAACGCGCTGATTTAACGCCGTTTCGAGATCATGCCTCGCGCCGGGTCATAACCCCAGAGCGCCAATGCCATGAACACCACCAACGCCAGTACCGTCCAGAGTAACGCCATGCCGTTCCACTGTGCATGCAGGGCGAAACGGATCAGTTCGACCGCGTGGGTGAAGGGGTTCACCGAGCAGATGTCGAACAGCAATTCCGAAGATTCTGCCATCTTCCAAAGGGGATAGAGGGCGGAGCTGAGAAAGAACATCGGGAAGATCACGAAGTTCATCACGCCCGCGAAATTTTCCAGCTGCTTGATGAAGCTGGAGATGGCGAGACCGAGTGCCCCGAGCATCAGCCCCGCGACCAGCATCGCCGGAAGCGCGGTCAGGTAGCCCAGCGGCGGGTGCGTGATGTCGAACAGCCAGGAGATGAAGAGGAAGGCGTAGCATTGCAGAATCCCGATGAACGTCGCTCCACAAAGCTTTGAAAACAGGAGGAAACCGCGCGGGAGAGGGGCGGTCAGCAGGAGCCGCATGGAGCCCATCTCGCGGTCATAGACCAGGCTGAGCGAGCTTTGCATGCCGTTGAACAGCAGGATCATGCCGCAAAGCCCCGGCACGATGTAGGTCTCGTAGGTGATGTAGGTCTGATAGGGCGGGATGATCGACAGGCCCAGCGCGGCGCGGAAACCGGCGGCGAAGACGAGGAGCCAGACCAACGGGCGCACCAGCGCCGCGAGGAAACGTTCGCGCTGGTGCAGGAACCGCAGCGCCTCGCGGGCGGTGATGGCGCGGAAGGCGGTGACATAGGCGTTCATGCCGGCACCTCGGTTTGCATGAGGAACCAGTCGGAAAGAGTTGATGTTCCGTGCAAATCCATCGACCGGCCTTTGGCTCGGATCTCGCCCTGGTGCAGGAGGACCAGATCATCGCCGGGTTTGACCTCGTCGGTCAGGTGAGTGGCCCAGAGCACGGTGAGACTGTCCTGTTCGGCAAGGTCGTGCAGGTGCTGCGTGATCGAGGCGCGGGCGGCGGCGTCGAGGCCGACGGTCGGCTCGTCCAGCAGCAGCACGCTTGGTCCATGCAGCAGGGCGCGGGCGATTTCCGTGCGGCGCCGGTGGCCGCCGTTGAGCGTGCGGGCTTTCTCCTGGGCGCGCTCGCGCATGGTCAACCGGTCCAGCGCGGCGTCGATGCGGGTTTCGGCCGCCTTGCCCGACAGACCGTGCAAGGCCGCGAAATAGCGCAGGTTCTGGCGGACCGACAGGTCGAGGTCGAGGGTCTGCTGTTGAAAGACGATGCCCATCTGCGCCAGCGCGGCGCGCGGGGTCCGGGCGAGGTCGTGTCCGGCGATGCGGATGGTGCCCTGCGACGAGGTGAAAAGCCGCGTCAGCAGGGCAAAGAGCGTGGACTTTCCCGCGCCGTTTGGACCGAGCAAAGCGGTGAAGCGTCCGGGCCGGGCGGTGAAGGAGACCGATTTCAGGGCCTGCTTCCTGCCATAGGCGTAACTGAGGTCCTGAATGTCGAGGCTCATGTCGTCCGAAGTCCTGTTTTCGAGCCATTGAGGCGCGGTGCGGCGGCAGGTGCAAGGGCGACTTGCGTCGCAAATCGGGCATTTGGTGCACGACAGGACCCCGGCAGGGTCATTTCCCGCACGATGGCGGTCAATTCGTGGGGCGATAGGCGGCGCCCCAGGGAAAGCGGCCGACCTTGATCGCCTTGATCGCCTTGCGCGACGCCACGTCGATGACGGAGACATCGCCCGAGACGCCATTGGTGGCGAAAAGCATCTTCTTGTCCGCGTTGAAGGCCATGTGCCAGACGCGGCGGCCGGTCAGGATGTAGTCTTCGACCTCGTAGGTGTCCGCATTGACCACGGCGATGTGGTTGGCGGGACCGAGGGCGACATAGGCGTATGTGTCATCGGCGCCGAGTTCGAATCCGACGGGCTGGATCTTGTCCGGGTGGATGTTCGGCAGGGCAAAGGTGATCTTGGCCTTCTCGGCCTGCGTCGCCACGTCGAAGACACTCACCGAGCCGCCGATCTCGGACGAAACCCAGAGTTCCGTGCCGTCCTTGACGAATTCCGCATGACGCGGGCGGCTGTCGACAAGGGTGTTGGCAAAGAGCTTCTGCGTCTGTGTGTCGATCCAATGCGCCATGTTGGTCGTCTCGGAGGTGGTGATGGCGATCTTGCCATCCGGCGAGACGGCCATGCCCTCGGGCTCGATGCCGACGTCGATCTGGGCAACCACGGTGCGGCTGACGGTATCGACGACGGTGGTGATCGCGTCGTTCTCGTTGGCGATGTAGAGGTGCCGGTTGTCCGGGTGCAGGGCGAACTGCTCCGGGTCCTCGCCGGAGGGCAGATCGTGCAGGATCTCGCCGGTCGCGGGGTCCATGACCTGCACCGCGTCGCTGTCCGAGGCGCAGATGTAGACGACGGAGTAGTCGTGGCTGAAGGTGATGCCACGCGGACGCTCGCCGGTTTCGATGGTGCGCGTCACCTCCAGGGTGTCCACGTCGATAACGGAGATGGTGTTGTCCTTCTCGTTGGTCACCCAGATTTCATCGGCAAGCGCGGGCGCGGCAAGGATCAGGGCGAGTGCGGTGCTGGTCAGGAGGGGTTTCATGCGGATTTCCTTGTGGCGGATGCGGGACCGAGGGACTCTGTCCCCCGCACTCCCTGAGCTATGGTCGGACCAAAGAAGAGCGGATGCTCTGCCTTGGGTTCAGTCGAAGGCGGTGCAGGCGCTCTCCGGGGCGTCGAGGCCGAGACTGTCGAGTTCGTTGCGCTGGTGCAGGAAACCTTCGAGCGGGGCCTGCGCCACGACCGCGCCGCGGTGCGTGAGCGGGATGGGCTGGCGCAGCTGGCCATTCCAGGTGCGGAAGGTCAGGGGCGCGCCCTTGAAGCCGCCAAGCTCGAAATCGGGGCCGAGCATGTAGTTGCGCAGAGTGGGCGCGTCGGTGGCCCCGGTGCGGGTGACGGCCTCTCCGATCGCACGCAAGGCGGCCCAGGCGGCGTAATCGGTGGGGGCCATGTCCCGGCCGGCGAGGTCGTGAAAGCGCGATTGCAGCTGTGCCGCGCCATGCTGCTCGACGACGTTCGACCAGCCCGTGGCGGTGAGCCCCTCGGCCCCGGCGGTGGGACGCGGCAGCCAGGTGTTCCAGGGGACGTAGCGGGCGAAGTCGTTGCGGTCGTCCGCGAGCAGGAGGACATCGTAATCACCGAGGTCCTGGGTGAAGAGCGGCACCTCGGCGCTGGCGCTGCGGCGCATGTCGGCGTCGAAGGCCCAGGTCTTGCGGGCGCCGATCTTCAGGCCGAACTTGGTGGCGGAGCGCTGCAGTGCCGCGGCCTCCTCCGCGTCGCCCGGCCCGGTCCCTTCGATGAGGGCGATGTCGGTCCAGCGCCGGTAGAGCAGGAACTGCATGAGCGCGTCGGAGAGCATGGCGCGGGAGGCGGCGGTATGCAGGATATTGGCGCGGCAGTCCGTGTCGCGCAGGGCCGGGTCCTTCTCCGACACGTTGAAGAGGAGCGCGTCCGCCGCCTCCGGCAGGTCGGCGGCGGCGAGCAGCGCGGCGGCGGGCGCATCGAGCAGCAGCAGATCGGTCTGCGCCAGCGCGGCGCGCACCGCAGCAGGGAAATCGCCATCGGGGGGCAGGGATGTGGTGTCCAGAGTCCAGGTCTGGCCGAGGAACCGTCCGGTCGTGGCATTGTCCGCGAGGGCGAGTTCGGCACCGCTGAGCCCGAGATCCGGCGGCACCGGATCGAGGTTCGACAGGGTCGGCGGCTGCGGCACCTCCAGCCTGAGGTAATGCACGGCGATGTCGGCGGCATGGGCCGCCGGAGCGGCAGCCATGGCTGCGCAGAACGCCAGTGCGGCGAGTGACTTCGGCATGACTTGTCCTCCCGGGCCGACTTTATGAGAGGGCAGGGCAGGAACAATACGACCAAGGTGTCACAGCATCCGGCCCGCCGCGCCACGAAAGTCCAATAGAGCCGTGCGGGGCCATCGCCTACACCCTAGGGCAACGCGAACGGAAAGACTGTCCGGAGGAGGATACTGATGCGGAACGCAACCCTGAACACGGCGCTGGCCACCCTGCTGGCTGGCCTGATCCTGAGCCCTGCCGCCGTTTTGGCCCATGGCGATGTCGCGCCGCAAGCGGTGGATACCACGGGTCTGCCGGAGAACGGTGACGAATGGCTGACCGAGAACCCCTACCGCGCCGAGGCGGCCGGTGAGGAGGTCTGGCAGAAGGCGGTGGAGATCGGCGCCTCCGGCTACAACCAGAACTGCGCGCGCTGCCACGGGCTGGAGGTAATCTCTGGCGGTCTCGCCCCCGACCTGCGCTTCCTGGAGGCGGAGGAATATGGCGACGAGTGGTTCGCGGAACGCTTCCGCGACGGCTACACCCAGAACGGGATCACCAAGATGCCGGC
This sequence comes from Tropicibacter sp. S64, assembly GCF_049803835.1. Taxonomy (NCBI): domain Bacteria; kingdom Pseudomonadati; phylum Pseudomonadota; class Alphaproteobacteria; order Rhodobacterales; family Roseobacteraceae; genus Tropicibacter; species Tropicibacter sp. S64. Next base: position 238,781 of record NZ_JBNAGK010000009.1, read on the forward strand.
CTTTGGCGAGCTTCTGGGACAGGACGCGGCCTGGGCGATCCGGACCTACATCGAAACCCGGCCCGACGATGCCAGCATGGAAGAGGTATCGGGCGAGCTGATGGGCCTTCGCGACCAGCTGGCCGCCCTGGCCGAGGACCCCTCGGGGGCGGACAGCGACGCGCTGAAGGCGCGGCTGACCGAGATCGCGGGCGGCATCGAGACGCTGTCGGGTGCGCCGGTCGCGGACAGCGCGGCGAGCCGCGCGGCGCGGCTGATCGACGGCACGCCTGTGGGCTTCCGCCATGCAGCCGAGGCCTTGACCATCGGGCTTTCTGCGGCACACTGAGCGAGGGGCAGGGTGCCGGACCCGATCCGGCACCCGCCACCTGACCGGAACGAACCAGGCTGCGGGGAGGCAGGACATGGCGAGACGGGCGATTGCGGCGATCTGTGCCGCGTTGGGGTTGGCCATGGCGGTGACCGTCGCGGGTCCGGCCCGGGCCGAGGACCCTTGTGCCGATTACGTCCCGGAACCGAAGCCGCAGAATGCCGGTCGGGACATCGTCGGGCAGGATCTGGACCAGATCCGCGAGCGCGGCTACCTGAGCGTTGCGGTCTATGACGATTATTCGCCCTACAGCTGGGAAGAGAACGGCACGGTGCGCGGGATCGACGTCGATATCGCGCGGCTCATCGCCGAGGATATGGGGGTCGAGGCGCGGGTGCACGTCGTGGCGGCGGGCGAGAACCTCGAAGCCGACCTGCGCAACAACATCTGGAAGGGGCCGGTTGTCGGCGGTGCTGTGAGCAACGTGATGATGCGCATTCCCTATGACTCCCGTTTCCGCTGCCGGGTGGAGCAGGTGGTCTTCGGCGCGCTCTACCAGGAAGAAAGCATCGCCATTGCCTACCGCTTGTCCGACTACCCGGACGGCGGGCCGGTCCCGGCCTATTTCCGCTTCGACAGTGTCGCGGTGGAGAACGACTCGATCTCCGATTTCTACCTGACCAGCTTTGCGGGCGGGCAGACGGCGGCGGGCGTGCGGCGCTATCCGACGATGCAGGCCGCCATGGCGGCGCTGAACGCGGGCGAGACCATGGCCGCCATGGGTCCGCGTGCGCAACTGGAGTTTTTCGCCGGGGAGGGTGTGGCCATCCACGAGCCCCCCCTTGCGGGATTGGCGAAGAGCCACTGGCCGCTGGGAACGGCGGTGCATTTTGCCTATCGGGACGTCTCCTATGCCGTCGAGGACGCCATCACGGCGGCGCTCGGCGACGGGCGGATCGCGGGCATCTTCGAATCTTATGGTTTGACCCACCAGCCGCCGCAATGGTGAGATGGCGGCGCGGGTCTAGGCCATTGGTCTAATATGCCAGTACGGGCAATCCTGCCTAGGCTGGCACCGAAAAAGAGGAACACCCCAATGCAGATGAGCGATTCCCGACAGATAGGCGCGCCGCAGGACGTGGTCTGGGCCGCGATCCTGAACCCCGATGTGCTCAAGGAATGCGTGCCGGGCTGCACCGAGATGTCGGGCAGCGCCGAGGAGGGCTTCGAGGCGACGGTGGTGCAGAAGGTCGGCCCGGTGAAGGCAACCTTCAAGGGGCAGGTGACCCTGTCGGACATGGACGCGCCGAACAAGGTCACGCTCTCGGGTGAGGGCAAGGGCGGCGCGGCCGGTTTTGCCAAGGGCGGCGCGGTTGTGACGCTGGCTCCGGGCGAGAACGGCGGCACGCTCCTGACCTACGAGGTCGAGGCCAATGTCGGTGGCAAGCTGGCGCAGCTGGGCAGCCGGATCATCGACGGCTTTGCCAAGAAGATGGCGGACCAGTTCTTCACCAATTTCCAGCAGGCCGTGGAAGGGCCTTCGGACGAGGCGAATGCCGAGGCCGGGGACGGCGGCGAAGGCAAGAAGAAGGGTTGGTTCAAGCGGCTGGTGTCCTGACCACCGGGCCGCGTGACAAGCTGACCATCAGGCCCCGGACCCGCTCCGGGGCGCGTATCGAACGGATTTCCAGGGAGGAACGATATGGCAGAAGTAACTATGACGGTGAACGGCAAACCCGTCACCAAGTCGGTCAAGGGCAATACGCTCCTGGTCGAATTCCTGCGTGAGGAGCTGCGGCTCACCGGCACCCATGTCGGTTGTGACACGTCCCAGTGCGGCGCCTGCGTGGTGCATGTGGACGGCAAGGACGTGAAGTCCTGCACCATGTTCGCCGCCGAGGCGGATGGCGCGTCGGTCACCACCATCGAGGGCATCGCCAACAAGGACGGCTCGCTGAGCGCGGTTCAGGCGGCCTTCCAGGAGCATCACGGCCTGCAGTGCGGCTTCTGCACCCCGGGAATGGTGATGACGGCAACGGCGCTGCTCAAGGAGAACCCGAAGCCGACCGAGGCGGAAGTCCGCGATTACCTCGAAGGCAACATCTGCCGCTGCACCGGCTACCACAACATCGTGAAAGCCATCCTGGCCGCGTCCGGCCAGGACGTGAGCGCCATCGCCGCAGAGTGAATTTGGCCGGTGGGCGCGGGGCATAGCCCCGCCCTACGGACCGACATCAAGTAGGGCGGGGCTGAGCCCCGCATTCCCCAAGGGAGGAAACAGAACATGCCCAAGGATCATGGCATTGGCGCAAGCCCGAAGCGGCGCGAGGACGTCCGCTTCCTGACCGGCGCCGGCAATTATACCGACGACATCAACGTCTACGGTCAGACCTACGTGCATTTCCTGCGCTCCGACGTCGCGCATGGCACGATCAACAGCATCGATACCAGCGCCGCCGAGGGCATGCCGGGTGTGGTGCGGATCTTCACCGGCGCGGATTTCGAAGGCGTGGGCGGTCTGCCCTGCGGCTGGCAGGTGACGGACAAGCATGGCGAGGCCATGAAGGAGCCGGGGCACCCGGTTCTGGCCCGCGGCAAGGTCCGTCACGTCGGTGATCCGATCGCCGCCGTCGTCGCCGAAAGCCTCGAAGAGGCGCGCAACGCCGCCGAGGCCATCGTGGCGGACATCACCGAACTTCCCGCCGTGGTCGACATGAAGGCCGCGCTGGCCGATGGGGCCGCCAAGGTTCACGACGAGCTGAGCGACAACCTCTGCTACGACTGGCAGTTCGGCACCGACACCGACACCGTGAATGCCGCCTTCGAGGCCGCCGCGCATGTCACCACACTGGAGCTGAAGAACAACCGCCTGGTCGCGAACCCGATGGAGCCGCGCGTTGCGCTTGGCGACTACTCCCGCGCCAATGACGAGAGCACGCTCTACACCACTTCGCAGAACCCGCACGTCATCCGCCTGCTGATGGGCGCCTTCGTTCTCGGCATTCCCGAGCACAAGCTCAAGGTGGTGGCACCGGACGTCGGCGGCGGCTTCGGCACGAAGATCTTCCACTATGCGGAAGAGGCCTTCGTCACCTTTGCCTCGCGGCAGATCAACCGTCCGGTGAAATGGACCTCGACCCGCTCCGAAGCCTTCATGTCGGACGCGCATGGCCGCGATCACGTCACGAAGATCGAGCTGGCGCTGGATGCGGACAACAACTTCACCGCGCTCCGCACCGACACCTACGCCAACATGGGCGCGTATCTGTCGACCTTCGCCTCTTCCGTGCCGACCTGGCTGCACGGCACGCTGATGGCGGGCAACTACAAGACCCCGGCGGTTCAGGTGAACGTCAAGGCCGTCTTCACCAACACCGTGCCGGTGGACGCCTACCGCGGTGCGGGCCGTCCGGAGGCGACCTTCTCGCTCGAGCGCCTGATCGACAAGGCCGCTCGGGAACTGGACGTGGATCCGATCGCCCTGCGCCGTCAGAACTTCATCACGCAATTCCCCTATGCCACCCCGGTGGCGGTGGAATACGACACCGGCAACTACCATGCGACCATGGACACGCTGGAGAAGATGATTGACCGCCAGGGCTTTGCCGCCCGCCGCGCCGAGAGCGAGAAGAAGGGCAAGCTGCGCGGACTTGGCATCAACTGCTACATCGAGGCCTGCGGCATCGCGCCGTCGAACCTCGTGGGCCAGCTTGGCGCCCGCGCCGGTCTCTATGACGCGGCCACCGTGCGTGTGAACGCCACCGGCTCCATCTCCGTGATGGTCGGCGCCCACTCCCACGGCCAGGGCCACGAGACGGTCTTCCCGCAGGTCGTCGCCGAAATGCTCGGCATCGACGAGGGCATGATCGACATCGTTCACGGCGACACGTCGAAGATCCCCTTCGGCATGGGCACCTACGGCTCGCGCTCGCTCGCGGTCTGCGGCTCCGCCATGGTTCGCGCCACGGAGAAGATCATCAACAAGGCCAAGAAGATCGCAGCCCACCTGCTCGAAGCGTCGGATGCCGACATCGAGCTGAAGGACGGCAAGTTCTCGGTCGCCGGTACGGACAAGTCCGTGGCCTGGGGCGATGTGACCCTCGCCGCCTATGTGCCGCACAACTACCCGCTCGAAGACATCGAGCCGGGCCTCGAAGAGACGGCCTTCTACGATCCGGCCAACTTCACCTACCCGTCGGGCGCCTATGCCTGCGAGGTCGAGGTGGACCCGGAGACCGGCAAGGTCGAGGTTCTGGCCTTCGCGGCGGCGGATGACTTCGGCAACGTGGTCAACCCGATGATCGTCGAGGGGCAGGTCCATGGCGGTCTGGCACAGGGCATCGGGCAGGCGCTGCTCGAGAACTGCGCCTACGACGAGAACGGCCAGCTTCTGAGCGCGTCCTACATGGACTACGCCATGCCGCGTGCGGATGACGTTCCGTTCTACAAGGTCGACCACTCCAACGTGACGCCCTGCACGCACAACCCGCTGGGTGTGAAAGGCTGCGGCGAGGCCGGGGCCATCGGCTCCCCGCCCGCGCTGGTCAACGCGGTGCTGGACGCGCTGAACGCCGGTGGGCACAGTGTGGCGCATATCGACATGCCGCTGAGCCCGTCGCGCGTCTGGTCGGCGATCAACGGCTGATGATGACTGAACGTGGGGGGGGGGGGGGGCCCCCCCCCCCCCCCCCGGGGGGGGGGCCCGGACAGAGGGGGGGGGGCGGGGGGGGGGGGGTGGGGGGGGAGAGCCA